>CAJCHX010000430.1 GCA_903970215.1 Acidobacteriaceae bacterium | reverse complement strand
CGGCTGGTCCGCGGCGACGCCCGCCTGCAGCCGGCCGAGCAGGGTGGTCGACAGGGGCGTCCCCGGGTGCAGGACGTCGGCGTCGGCGACCGGCAGCAGCCGCAACTCGGTCTCGCGGGCCTCCCGCGCGAGGCTGGCAAGCAGCTGGTTTCGTGCGCTCAGCCGCAGATCGTCGCGAGTATCGGCCACCGGTACCACGTCGCCGGTGAGCGACACCGACGCTCGGGCCACCGCCGGAGAACCGTGCGATTCGACGGCGCGCCACATCGCCGGGCTGGGATGCGGAAGCCAGACATGCACGTCGCGATGCGCTGCCACGGCCGACAGAAGGGCGATCTGATCCGTGGGCATTCGGGTGGGCCCGAAGACCGACAGCCGGGAGGGCAGGTCCACGACACCCGGCGATTCGCGCAACCTCGTGCACGCGCCGACCAGGCGCTCGGCCGGTCCGGGTACACCCGCTCGGTCGCGGACCCTGCGATAGAGCTCCGCCTGCCAGGCGAGGTCGTCGGCGAGCGGCAGACCGCCGTCGGGTCCCACACCGTCGACGTCCCGGCCCGCAGCCCACGCCGCGACCATCGCCGGGCGGTTCGCTGCGTACGAACGCAGCAGCCGGGTGAGTAATTCAGCCGTCGCGTATCGGCGGCCGGCTCGATGCTCCCGGGCGGGATCGATGACCGATCCATCGCGAGACCTACCCAGATGGTGGGCGAGCACACCGCCGGCGGGCTCGGCCGCGAGTTCGTCCGCGGCAGCGAGCACCAGCCACACGAGCCGCTCCCCCACCCACGGATCGTCGTCCGGCGCGATCCCGGCGACGTGTGCCAATGTCTCCGCGACGAGCCGGGCGGGCGAGGGGAACGCGATATTCGCCGCGATGCCATCGCCGGACCCGGCACCGAGTCGCTGCGCGAGCCCTTGGGTGACCCAGCGCTCCACGCCGCGGGCGGGCACCGCGACGATCTCGGCTGCGAACGGATCGTCGGCCGGCGTCGCCAGCACGTCGGCGAGAGCGGCCACCAAGCTGTCGGCCCGCTCAGAGCGGTGGATCGTGAACATGGTCCGGTTCTAGCACGGCCCACCGACGGGTTCGGGCGAGGCGCCGGACCGGCCGAGCCGGCAATCCGTCGCCGGGGTGCGGCCGACTACTGCCACTGAGCAGCACCCCCGCGGCGGATGATCAGACGAACAGCGTGATGTAGTTCGACAGCGACTGCTCGATATCGCCCTTCAGGGCGCGCGCAACGCCTGCCCCGACGGGCCCGAAGAACGGCGTGCCGCCGAGGTCCGCCCGGAGGGCGATCTTCGCGCCCGTGCCCTGCGGCGTCACCCCCACCGTCAGCGTGTACTTGGTGCCCGCCTTGCCCCTGCCCTCCAACACCAGCCGCCGAGGGGGCTGGTAGTCGCTGATCTTCCAATCGACGCGGTTGCGCAGCCCCTTGGCCTTCACCACGGAGGTCACTGCGACACCGGTCTTCAACTCCTCGGGCAGTGCGCTCCGCCAGCCGTCGTGCACCGTGACCCAGTCCGGCAGTCGGGTCAGATCCGAAGCGCGTTCCCACGCGACCTCGGGGGTCAGCGGCACCTCGACAGTGCTCTCGACCTTCGCCACAGTGATTCTCCTCACGATAGAAGTCGTCCAAAAACATATCGCGCTGCCGAGTAGCCTCGGCAGTGTGACCCCCAGTCGGCGTGGCGCACGCCCCGAACTTCCGTTCACGTACTCCGACGTGGGCGCCTCCGCTCCGGGTCACGCCGCCCCCGCCGGGTGGCACACGCTGCACCACGAGCGCGTCGTCGGCCGCGGCGCCGAGCGATTCGAGCAGGTCGGCGAGGCGATCCTCGGTTATGCGATGCAGCGCGGGGCCGGGTTGGACGTCGAGGCGTCGACACCGCGGGCCGAGCCCGGCACCGAACTGCGCCTGCGGTTCCGGGTCCCGGTGATCGGACGGCTCCTCCCGGCGCTGCCGTGCCGGGTGGTATACGTGCTGGACACTCCGGACACCGCCGGTTTCGCCTACGGAACGCTGCCGGGGCACCCGGAGTCGGGCGAGGAGTTGTTCGCGGTCGAGCTCCGGCCCGACGGTGCGGTGGTCGCCGTCGTGTCCGCGTTCTCCCGGCCGGGCAACCTGGTGGTCCGATCGGGTGGGCCGGTGGCCCGCGCACTGCAGGCCTGGTTCGCACGGCGGTACCTCGACGCCGTGGATGTCGGGGGCCGCGGTTAAGTTGCAGGTGTGCCCTCGATGACGCTCTCGGTTCTGCTCGCCTTGGTGGCCGCGTTCCTGTTCGCCTGCGGCTCCGCGGCACAGCAGAGCGAGGCGGCCCAGGTAGAGGCAGGCGAGCCGCTGATCGCCGAGCTGCTCCATCGGCGCCGCTGGTGGCTGGGCATCGTCGGCGACATCGGCGGTTACATCTTCCAGGCCGCCGCGCTCACCCTCGGCTCCGTCCTCGTGGTGCAGCCGTTGATCGTGACCACCCTGCTGTTCGCGCTGCCGGTCTCGGCGGTGCTGACCCGCGCCCGGTTCGGCCGGACCACGTGGACGCTGGCTGGAGTCCTCGCTGCCGCACTCGCCGTCTTCCTGGTGGTGGGCGACCCCACTGCGGGGGCCGGAGACGCTCCGGGATCGACCTGGTTGTGGCCGCTGGTGGCGATGGGTGTGGTCACTGCGATCGCTGTGGTCGTGGGCTGCGTGCCGACCCTGCGCGGGACGCTGCGGGCGTTGGCCTTCGGTGTCGCGACGGGCATGTTGTTCGCGGTGACGACCGTACTCACCAAACCGGTGCTCACGTCGTTCGCTCACGAGGGCTTCTGGGACAACATGGCGCGGCTGTTCACCGACTGGCGGCTGTACCTCTTGGCCGCCTGCGGCATCGGGGCGATGTACCTGCAGCAGAGAGCGTTCCAGCTCGGGCCGATCTCGTCGTCACTGCCAGCGATCACGGTGGGCGAGCCGGTGGGCGCCGCCGTTCTGGGCGGTGTCGTGCTCGACGAGTCGGTGGTGCTGACCGGCATCCGCGGTGTTCTGGTGTTGCTGTCGGTGCTCGCCATGATCGCCACGTCGGTGCTGCTTGCGCGGCGCGGCTCCGCACCCCGGGCCGACGTCGTCCCCGACGCGGCGGCCACGCGGCCGTGAGGTACTTCCGACGGTCCCGCCGACTCGCCCGACGGGGGCAACGTCGGCCCCGTAATGTCCCATGCGTGAACAGACTCCCACGCACCGTTCTGTCCGCCGTCGGCATCGTGAGTGCGGGTTCGCTCGCGCTCGCCGCATGCGGCTCGAGTTCGGATCAATCCGCTTCGGCCTCGTCCTCCGACACGGCAGCTTCCGCCACCACCACGCTGACCGTCTTCGCGGCCGCCAGCCTGCAGCAGACCTTCGACAAGATCGGCACGGCCTTCACCGCGTCGCACCCGGGCATCAAGGTCCGGTTCAGCTACGGCGGCTCGTCGGGCCTCGAGACCCAGCTCGCACAGGGCGCGCCGGCCGACGTGTTCGCGACCGCCGACACCGCCACGATGAAGAAGGCGGAGACCGACAAACTGATCGCCGGCACGCCCGCCGACTTCGCCAAGAACACGCTGACCATCGTCACCGCGCCCGGCAACCCCAAGCACCTGACCAGTTTCGCCGATCTCACCAAGCCGGGAGTCTCGGTCGTCGTGTGCGCGCAGCCCGTCCCATGCGGCTCCGCTACCGCGAAGGTCGAGAAGGCCACCGGCGTGACCCTGCACCCGGTCAGCGAAGAGGACGATGTCACCAGCGTGCTCACCAAGGTCCGCGCCGGCCAGGCCGACGCCGGGCTGGTCTACCAGACCGACGCGCGCGGCGCCAGCTCCGCGGTGACTGCCGTCGACTTCCCGCAGGCGGCGCAGGCGGTCAACACGTACCCGATCGCGACGCTGGCCGGGGCGAAGAACACCGCCGCAGCGCACGAGTTCGTGGCGTACGTGCTCGGTACCGCCGGGCAGTCCGCACTCGCGGCAGCAGGTTTCGCCAAGCCGTGACGTACGCACCGCGATGGCTGTGGGCGCCGGTCGCCGCCGGCGTCCTGTTCATCGTGTTGCCACTCGCAGGCGTCGTCGACCGCGTCGACTGGTCTCAGTTCCCCGCACTGGTGACAGCGCCGTCCGCGCGGACGGCGCTGCGCCTGTCCATCGAGACATCGGTCGCGGCGACGGTGCTGTGCCTCATCGTGGGTGTGCCGATGGGCCTGGTGCTGGCGCGAGTGCATCATCCGCTCGTGCGGGTGGTGCGGCCCGTGGTGCTGCTGCCGCTGGTACTCCCCCCTGTGGTGGGCGGTATCGCGCTGCTGTATGCCTTCGGCCGCCGCGGCCTCGTGGGACAGATCGGAGGTATCGGCGGCCACATCGCGTTCTCGACGTTCGCCGTGGTGCTGGCGCAGACGTTCGTGTCGCTGCCGTTCCTCGTCCTCGCCGTCGAGGGCGGTGCACGGGCGCTGGGCACCGATCACGAGCGAGCGGCGGCGACCCTGGGGGCGGGGCCGGGCACCGTACTCCGTCGGGTGACGCTGCCGCTCATGCTGTCGCCGATCATCTCCGGGGGGGTACTCACGTTCGCTCGGGCACTCGGTGAGTTCGGGGCGACTCTGACGTTCGCGGGGTCGCTGCAGGGAACGACGCGCACCCTCCCGCTCGAGGTCTACCTGCGCAACGAAGAGGATCCGCAGTCCGCGGTGGCCCTGTCGCTGGTGCTGGTGGTGGTCGCCGGCCTGATCGTCGCCTCGGTATACGGGACCGGGCAGCGCTCGGGGCTGCGATGAGCGCTGCTGGACCCGGGGCGCCGGGAATCGAGGCGCCCGGAGTGGCCTGCGCCGTCCGGCTCGACGACCGTGGCGTCGACCTGGACCTGACCATGACGGGCGGAGAGACCACGGCCGTCGTCGGGCGCAACGGCGCGGGCAAGTCCACGATGGTCGACGCGATCGCCGGACTGTTACGGCCGCCCGCGGGCCGGATCTCGATCGGCGACCGCACGGTGTTCGAGGGCGGCGCCCACACATGGGTGCCGCCGCACCGGCGTCGGGTCGCCCTGCTCGCACAGTCGACCCGACTGTTCCCACATCTGTCGGTGCGAGCGAACGTCGAGTTCGCCCCCCGAAGCCGAGGCGCGCATCGGGCCGCGGCCCGCGCGGCAGGCACGAAGTGGCTGGAAGCGGTCGGCGCCACCGAGTTCGCCGGTCGCCGCCCACACGAGTTGTCCGGCGGACAGGCGCAGCGGGTCGCCCTGGCCCGAGCACTGGCGGCCGAACCCGAAGTGCTGCTGCTCGACGAGCCGCTCGCGGCCCTGGACGTGACCATCGCCGCCACGATGCGCACGATGCTGCGCGAGTTGCTGGTCGGCCGCACCGCCATCGTGATCACCCACGACGCGGCCGATGTCCTGGCGCTCGCGTCGTCTGTGGCCGTCCTGCACGAGGGCACGGTGGTCGACCACCGGCCCGCGGACCAGGCGCTCATGGCGCCGGCGACGCGATTCGTCGCGCAGCTGACCGGTCTCAACTTCCTGTCCACCGACGAGGGAGCCGTCGTGTTTCCGCCGGACGCCGTAGCGGTGCGGGTGGGACCGGCCGAACCGCACGAGCTGACAGCCACGGTGACCGACGTGACGGTGGCCGCCGGGAGGTGCAGGGTCGTACTGACGACCGGCATACCCCGTGACGACGCGGAACGTCCGCCGTCAGTAGTGACGGCGGACGTTCCGTTGGAGCAGTATCGCGAACTCGCGCCTGGGACGCTCGTCGCGGTCGCGCTCGACCGCGGGCGCGTGCGGCCCGCGGCCGGGCGCTGACCCGGTCTACTCGGACTCGGCCGAATCCGCGGTGTCGGCAGGCGCCTCCCACTCGCCTGCGGGCGCCTCGGGGGCGGCCGATGCCGCCGGCGAGCGGTCCGCTTCGGCGAGCAGCAGATAGATCCGCCGGATCGCGTCGCCGAGCAACTCGTCGACCTGGGCGATCTGCGCCGCGTCGCCGTTGCGGCCGATCCGACGGACGACCTCGTGCAACTCCTGGACCGTGTCCCGGAGATGCCCGCGCTCGGTCGACTCGCCGTCGAACACCGCGAAGGGATCGACCGCGCCCACCGCGTTGGCGAGGTACTCGCGCCCTGCGTCGGTGAGCGTGGCCACCTTGCGGCCGTTCTCCTTGCTGATCGTGATCAGCCCTTCGTCCTCGAGCTGACTCAGGGTCGGGTAGATCGCACCCGGACTGGGCCGCCACGCCCCCGACGTGCGTTCCTCGATGGATGAGGCGATCTGGTAGCCGTGCATCGGCGACACGGCGAGCAGCTTGAGCACGGCGACGCGTACGTCGCCCCGCTGCGCTCCGCGCCGGCCGCGACCGCGCCGTCGGCCACCGGGACCGAATCCGGGCCCGAAACCGGGGCCGAAGCCCTCGCCCGGGCCGAAGCCGGGACCGAACCCGGCTCTGATGCCCCCGCCCGGGCCGAAGCCCGGTCCGGGACGACCGGGGAAGCCCCCGCGCCGACCGAACTCGCGCTGGGCGCCGGCCTCCTCGGGGCCGTTCGGGAAGTCGCCGTTACGGAGGTGGTCGCCGCGACCGTGGCCGCGGCGGGGGTCGCCGAAGCAGTCGGCGTCGAACTGATGGTGAATGTGCCGTCGCATGGTGGCACTCCTTTCGTTTCTGGGCGGCCGCCGGGACCGGAAAGGCTTGTGGCCCATTCGCGGTTCCAGCGCCGCTCACTTGATCTGATGCACTCACGATATATCGCGATAGTCTCTAATGCAACCCCCAGACGCGACGAATCCCCGTCACCGCGGGTGGTGACGGGGATTGACGTGCTCTGACCTGCGGCAACGACCGCGAGCGAATTACTTCCGGGCGGCAGCCTTGTCGATCCGGCCGACGATCTGGGCCGCGAACTCGTCGGCGAGACCCGGAACGCGCGACAGGAACAGTGTGGGCTCGACCAGCTGGACCTCGAGCAGCATCGGCTGGTCCGATGCGCGCAACAGGTCTACGCGGCCGTACAGCGGCGGCTCGGCGACCGGCGACAGCGCGAAGTCTGCCAGCTCTCGCTCGACAGCAGTCGGCTCGACGTCGATGACGTCCTCAGCCGGGTGCAGCTCGTCCGACGGCTCGGTGCCGATATTCAGATTCCAGCCCACCGCGTGGCTGAACTCCCCGTCCAAGTAGATCAGCGAGATCACGGCGCGGTCCTCGTCGGACCCCACATACGGCGAGACCATCACCGTCTTGCCGGCGTCCTTGATCCGTTGCAGCTCGGCCTGACTGGCAGCCGCATCCTCGGGACCGAACCGGCGGGCCTCGGTGATCCCGATGCT
>CAJCHX010000429.1 GCA_903970215.1 Acidobacteriaceae bacterium | reverse complement strand
GTTCCGGACGCCGACGCGGTGTTCACCGGCGACCTGCTGTTTGCGCGCTGCACACCGATGGTGTGGGCGGGTCCGATCAGCGGCTTCATCGCCGCGGCCGACCGCATTCTCGACCTGTCACCCACCACGATCGTCCCGGGTCACGGTCCGCTCGCCGATCCGGGGACGGTCCGCGACATGCAGGGGTACCTGCGGTTCGTGATGCATGAGTCCGAGATCCGCTTCCGCGGCGGACTCGATCCGGTGCAGGCCGCCGACGACATCGATCTCGGGGCCTTCCGGGACTGGGGCGACGCCGAACGGATCGCGGGCAACGTCGATGCGGCCTACCGCGAGCTCGACCCGTCTCGGCCGGTCACGCCCGTCCCCGAGCTCTTTCTGCGCATGGCTCGTTGGCGCGCGCGCCACTGACGGCCTCGGAGCCCGTCGCGTCAACCATCGTCAGGGGCTGCCTGTTTTCCCGCGGCACGACGGCCCAGCTGCGCTCACGAGAGCGTCAGGATCGCTGCGGCGTCGGCCGGGACGGCGACCTTGTATGCGCCCCCTGCGCTTCGGTTGATCGAGGTCGTGCGCGGCGAACCCGACAGCTGTCCCGTTCGCGCCGAGATCTGCTGCCCTCCGAGTGTCGCGCCGCTCGTCGCCGTGAGTGATCGGGCGCTCAACAGAGAGACGGACCCGGGACCGTGGGTGCCGCGGGCACGAACGCTTACCGTGCGTGCGGTGGAGCCGACGTTGGTCAGTACGACATGCTCCGAGTCGTTGGGCGTCCGCGTCGCGAACTGGTAGATGCCGGCGACACCGGGGTGCGAGATCGACAGCAGGCGCGAGCCGGCGGGCGCCGCGTCAGCAAACGCGCGCAGGCCGTAGTACTCGGGTTGGACCGAGATGTGCCACGCGGCGCCCGCTCGCGTAGCTGCGATCACGTGATTGCCCCCGCCGCCCGGCAGCCCGCGGTCCTTGACGGTCTGCATGTTGACGCCCTGGACGCCCGCTCGCCAGAGCGCCGGCAGGACGTTGAGCGCCCAGAGCGCCTCGCCAAAGGAGTTGGAGACCCCGTTCTCGCCGCCGCAGGTGACAGCGTTGAACTCGTCGACGCGCAGCGGCTTGCCGTGTGCGGCGGCCGTCCTGACGTAGCCGCGGATCGTCGCGGCCAGGCCCTGGATCGACGATCGGGCGAAGAGGTCTGAGACCGTGGGGTGCGCTGACGGCGAGCAGCTCTTGATCGGGTACGCGTGGATCGTCACCAGCTTCACGGGCGTGTGCATCTCATCGAGGAGCGTGCCCAGATGCGCGAGCCAATGCGGCGCTCCGGACGCCGGGCCGGCGAGCGGGACATCCCCGAGCGCGGAGGCAATCTTCGCGAACTGCATGCCGTAGTGCCTGATCTTGAACGGATAGTCATGCGGTGGGTGGCCCGTGGGCAGCGCGACCGGGAAGAACTCCGGCTCGTTGCCCAACTCGAACGCGTCGATGAGGCTCGGGCCGATCAGCTTGTCGAACGCGTTGACCTCGGTACCGGCCAGCCGAGGGGAGCCGCTCTCCAGGTTGATGCCGAGGATCGCCTTGGCACCCATCGCCGTCAGCATCGCCTTGACCTCGCCGGCCCAGCGCGGCGTCAAACGCGCCAGGTACTTCTCTTTCACGCCGGGGATCGGCCACCAGGAGTCGTCAGTCGCCACCCCGCCGAGGCGCAGCACCGGCGGCGCACCCGGGGAGAGGCTGGTGACGACGTGGTCAAACGGCGTGTCCGGATCCGACGTGGGGCCTGACAGATCGGTGATCTGGGTCAGTGAGGTGCTCATCCCGAGAAAGCCCTGTTCCGCCGAGGTCGGGGCCACGCCGGCGGCGGGGCCACCGACCTTCACCGTCGCTGCACCGGCGACGGGAGCGGCACCCGCGGCTGATGCGACGGCGAAGGCCGCCCATACGGCGGTCAGGGAGATCTTCGGCATCAGAGCTTTGATTGCGGAAAGACAGACGTGTGACATCCGGAGGCACCAACCGTAAGGGACCGATACGCTCGTTCGGGTTCTCCCTTTACGGGTGCACTTGGCGCTGGACCCATCGCCCACGGTGAAGGCATGGCTGAACGGGTCCGTGCGCTTGTCCCGGCAGCGACGTCCTGGCTGAGCTGATCGAGCTCGCGGGCGGACCGGAGCACGTCATCACGATCGCTGACTTCGCCGGCGCGCCACAGCCTGGCGTGCGGGTCAGCCGCGGCGACTCGGACCGCGCGACGGACGTGCTCTAGACACGGCTTCTACGCTTGCGGCCATGACCATCTCCGACATCGTCGCCAACATCGATCAGCGACTGGCCCACCTCGACACCGAGATCTCACATCTCGACGCAGCGCGCGTCGCGCTGACTGACAGGCCGGCCGCCAGCCGGCCGCCCAAGCCCCGCCGTGGGCGAACCGTCGCTCCGAAGAAGGCGGCCCATGAGGTTGTGCCAGCTGGAAAGCTGGTCGCGACGCTCGCCCGGAGTGACGGCATGACGACCAGACAACTGTCGCAGGCGACGGACGGCGACCCCGGCCAGATCCTGACCTTGCTCAAGGAGCAGGAAGCCGCCGGCGAGGTCCGCCGGACTGGCAGCCGCGCGGCGACGCAGTGGCATGCAATCACCGACGAGGACCGGATCGCAGCACGCGTCGCGGAGCTCGAGGCGGCCGGCCGCCGAGGTCGCGCGCGTCGTAGCTGACCCATCAGATCGGGCAACCGCCGTCTGCGGACACACCCGAGGCCGTGCTGCCGGGCGTCGATGCGGTTGGTCACCGCGCGATCGACTCTGCTAACTCGGCTCAGGGGAGTTCGGCGCCGGCTCGGCAAAGCGCGCCCGCAGGCGACGCTTGTCGTACTTGCCCACCCCGGTGCGGGGGAGTTCGTCGACGACCTCGACGATGTCGGGCACCCACCAGGAGGCGACGCGGCCGCGCAGGAAGCCGGCGAGCGCCTCGGCGTCAGGGGCGCTGTCGCCGCGCGCGACGATGATCGCGGCCGGCCGCTCGCCCCATTCGGCATGGGGGACCGCGATCACCGCCGCCTCGGCGACATCGGGGTGGTCCAGCAGCGCACGCTCGAGCTCCAACGAGGAGATCCACTCCCCCCCGGACTTGATCAGGTCCTTGGTGCGATCGACGATCTCCAGCGCGCCGTCGGGCCCGATCCGGCCGACGTCGCCGGTACGAAACCAGCCGTCCGGGGTGAACCGGCTCGTGTTGGAATCGTCTTCGGGCGCCAGGTACGCGCTGGTCACCCACGGCCCCCGGGCCTCGATCTCGCCCTGGGTGACGCCGTCCCACGGCGCCAGCGCGCCGTCGTCACCGCGCAGACGCAGCTCGACGCCGGGCACAGGCGGACCCCACCGGGGGTCGTCATGGCCTGGCCGCAGCACCGCCGCGGTGCCACTCGGGGAGGTCTCGGTGGCACCCCATCCGTGGAAGTAGGAGATCCCGCGCTTGGTGTAGCGCGCGACCAACGGCGCCGGAGACTCGGCGCCGCCCGAGAGCACGCGCGTCAACGACGACAGGTCCCGCACGCCGGACTCGAGCTCCTCCAGAAAACGGATCCACAATGTCGGCACGCCGGCGGCGACCGTGACGCGCTCGGCCTCAACCAGTCCGGCGAAGGCAGCGGGGCTGGTATCGCGCCCCGGAAGCACGAGCTTGGCCGCGGCCAGCGCGGCGGTGTAGGGCAGGCCCCAGCAGTTGACGTGGAACATCGGGGTCAGCGGCAGCAACGTGTCGTGGCGCGAGATCCCGTGTGAATCGACGCCCATCGAGCCGAGGGAGTGCAACAGGATGGAACGGTGCGAGTAGACCACCGCCTTGGGACGTCCCGTGGTCCCGCTGGTGAAGCAGATCGATGCCGCGTCGGTCTCTGGCACCTCGACCCCGGGGAGCGGCTCCGACTGCGCGAGCAGCGCCTCGTACCGCGGGCAGTCCGCGAACCCAGGGTCGACGTCGGCGCCGTCGTCGAGCACGATCACGTGCGCGACCTCGAGCTCGTTGCGGATCGGGGCCAGCGCCCCCGTCAGGGACGCGTCGACGAACAGCGCGCGGTCGCGCGCATGGCTGATCACGTAGCGGACATCATCCGGGGCCAGACGGACGTTGGCGGTGTGCAGGACGCGGCCGGCAGCCGGTACCCCGAGGTACAGCTCGAGATGCCGGCGCGTATTCCAGGCGAAGGTCCCGACCGCATCCCCGGGGGCCACGCCGAGCCGATCGAGCAGCGCCCTCAGCCGCCGCGCCCGCCCGGCGACCTCGCCCCACGTCCCGCGGTGGATGCCGCCGGGCTCGACCGAGATCACCTCCACGCCCGCGCCGACCGTCTCGGCGCGGCGCAGTGCGAGCTCGACCGTCAAGGGCACATCCTGCATCAGTCCCTGCACCACAGGTCTCCTCTCTTCCGCGGCGGCGCCCGCCACGCTTCGATCAGTCGGCGCCGTTGCGCTGGTAGGTCTGCAGGCCCGGCCGGATCGACTTCTCGTCCAGGAACTGCTGCATCCCCGTCTCGCGACCGTGCTCGGTGTCCAGGAACTGCGACTGCTCCAGCTTGGCGTAGAGGTAGTCCTCCGACGCATCCCAGCTCATCTCCAGACAGTGCCGGAAGCCGAGCTTGGCGGCCCGCAGAACGACCGGGTTCTTGGCCTTCAGCTCGTCGGCCAGCGTGGTCACCGTCTCCCGCAGCTGCTCTCGCGGAACCGACTCGTTGACAAGCCCCATCTGCGCGGCCTTGCGGCCGTCGAAGGTGCGGCCGGTCATGATGTACATCATCGCGTCGCGGGTGCCGACCGTCTCGGCCAGCGCACGCGAGACGTTGCCCCCCGGGGGGATCCCCCAGTTGACCTCCGACAGGCCGAACGTCGCCTCGTCGGCACAGATGGCCAGATCGCAGGCGACCAGCGGCGTGAACGCGCCCCCGAAGCACCAGCCGTTGACCATCGCGATCGTCGGCTTGGCGTAGGTGCGCAGCGTCCGCCACTGCCACCCCATCGAGTCGCGGCGCACCTGGCGCTGGACCCAGTCGGGCTGTACGTCGACCTCGCGGAAGTACTCCTTGAGGTCCATGCCCGCGGAGAACGCC
>CAJCHX010000428.1 GCA_903970215.1 Acidobacteriaceae bacterium | reverse complement strand
TCCGCCCGGCCGGCCGGGCCACTGCAGGGCATGGTCGTCGGCGTCGATCCCGGACACAACGGTCGCAGCTACACCGATCCCGCCTACCTGGACCATCCGATCTGGAACGGGCGGGAGGAGGAGGCCTGCGACACCACCGGTACCGAGACCGACGGGGGATACACCGAGGCCCGCTTTAACTGGAACGTCGCGACGTTCCTGGTGCGTGACCTCAGGGCCGAGGGAGCGAGGGTCGTGCTGACCCGGCGCAGCAACGACGGGATCGGCCCCTGTGTCACTCGCCGCGCCGCGATCATGAACCGGGCGCACGTCGACGTGGCGATCGCCATTCACGCCGACGGCGGGCCTCCGAACGGCCGTGGGTTCGCGATCCTCGAGCCGGTGCCGGACAAGGAGAATCGGCGCTCGGTTCCCGCCTCACGCCGCTTCGCGCGCGTCCTGCGCTCCAGCTTCCGGCAGCGGACGGGGATGCCGGTCAGCGACTACGACGGGATCGACGGCCTGGCGCCGCGCGATGACCTGGCGGGGGAGAACCTCGTCCGGGAGCCCTACGCGCTGATCGAGTGCGGGAACATGCGCAACGCGACCGATGCGGCACTGCTCGTCACGTCGCGTTTTCAAGCGCATGCCGCGGCGGGCATCGCGCTGGGCATCCGCCGGTTCCTGACGCGCTGAGCGCTGCTGCGCAGGCGCGGCGGCCCCCGGCCGCTGCCCGGTCATATGCGTCGAACATGGCAACGCGATCGGATCCAAGGGGCAGGTGGTCATCCCGAAGGCGCTGCGCGATCGGAGGCCGCTGTGCCGGAGGCGTATGGCGCAGCGTCTGCTCGACGAGCGTCGTCGCAACGATTCGGTCCACTCGCCGCGGAGCTCTTCCAGATATCCGGACGCGTAGGTCCCGGGTGGGAGGCTTCCCGCGTAAAGCCGGACCGGGATCGTGATTTGACGCTTCGCCGAGATCTTGCTCATTGTTGTGCGGAGCTGAGCGCGTCGTGCAGCGCGGCGATGTAGGCGATGCTGACCGCCTCGATTCGGGCGAGCGGAATCGCCTCACCGAACGATCGGGCCGCCATCTCGATTCCCGCCCGCCCACGTCGGCCGAACAGCTCGTCGAGGTAGTCGACAGCCGCGGCGGTCGGGGGGCCGGCGACCGGGTGCTGAGCGAGCTCGGCGAGCGTCGCGCCGACCGTCCGCGCCGGGGCGCGTTGCATCATTCGGAAGACGTCACCCGCGTCTTTGTCGCTCAACCGATCGGGTCGGCCTCTTTCGCTCCGGTCGTGGAGTTTGTGCGCCTTGGCGACCATGAGCGCAGGCACGCCGGCGACGGCAACGGTCACCGAACGGCTGTCGGCCGGGTCAAGCGCCGAGACGGTCATTGGGCTGTTATCGACAAGGGCTGCTTCGAGCCCGACGGCGCGTCGAGCAGCACTGTTCCCGTGCGGTCCCAGGCGGGCGCCGCGCCTACCTCCGGGCAGGCGCGAAGCCCTCCGGGACGATGAGGTCAACCGGGATCAGGCGCTTCTGGGCGTTGATGAGTGCCTCAGCGACCCAGATCCCCGGCTCGATGTGTCCGCCTTGAAGTGAGAGTTCGAAGCGCGCTGCGATCATCGCAGCTTCGATCGTGGGATCCGGCGCGAGCGATTCTGGGTCTACCGCGATGTCGCCATCTGTCGTGTATGGCGCCACCGCCAGATCTCCATCGCCGACCCGGAGATAGACGGCTTGGGCCCCCGCGATCACCAGCGCCGGCGCATGCGGAGCAAGCGCCTCCAACGCATCGAGCAGCACGCGTCGAGCCTCGAGGTACTCAGGATCGACGAACGTCACACGCTGTGATCCCGTGCCTCGAGATCGCGCAGCGAGGCCACCCGCCAGCGCTCGTCGTTCTCCGTCATCCAGGTGAGCAGGGCTTCCCCCTCTGCGGGCATCCTGCCCGTGCCGGTCAGACAGTCAGCGGCCGCCTGCGATGGCGCGACGTACGAGATGCCCTCGTCACGATCCAGACGCGACCAGACGGTCTCATCAAAGGGACGCAGAAGAATCACGTTCGCGCCCTCGTCGGCCGGAAGGAGGTTGAGCGCCTCCGCGGTCGCGGCGGTGTCGGTCGTGTAGGCGAGCAGAAGTGCGGGCGCAGCGACGGGCGCGATACGCCCAGCCGCGAACGATCCCGTCACGGCGACCTGGCTGATCGATGGAATCGACCTCAAGCTTGCCAGCGACTTGCGTGGGCCCTCGGGCGCAACAAAGCGCCGCGGTTCGTTGCTCTTGAGCACGTCATAGGTGTCGACCCAGCGTCTCAGGAGGGCCGGGTAGTCGACCGCGACAACCTCGCCCTTTCTCGACCGGTTGACGAGCGCGTCGCGGTCAAGGGAGTCCAGCAGCCGAGAGACGTACCCTGCCGTCAGGCCGATCGACTCCGCCAGGTCACGAACCCCGTACGGGGGACGGACGTCGATCAGCGCACGCACAAGTCGCCCCGCCTTCGGACCGCGCAGGCGCGCCACCTCGCGCGCCGCGGGCTCTGGATTGCGAGCGGCACCGACGGTCCTGATGAAGACGGCCGGGTGATCGGCCTGGACCCAGACGTTCCCGGTGAGATCGATGTAGTTGATCTCCTCTCTGCGAAGGAGTTCTTGAGTCCGAGGGCTGAGCCACGGAGCGACGACGATCACCGCGACACGGGAGAAGCTGCGGAGCGTCCGGCTCAAACCAGCCATCAGGCGCTCGACGTCGCGGGGAGACACCGACGGCTTCGCTTCAACCACAAAGGTCGCGGTGGAGTTGGACCCCGTCAAGGTGATCACCGGGTCGATGGTGGTTGGCTCGCCTCCGTTCGGTCCAGCGATGTTCCACGCGGACCGCTCCGCGGCCCAGCCCCGCGGCAGAAGTTCATCAAGCAGGGAAACCGCCGTATCGACCAGCGTTATTTCCTGTGTCGCCGTGTTTGCTGACATCGCAAACGCACTCTAGCGGTCTGATGTTGCCTATTTCAAGGTGTTTGCTGTAACCGCAAACAATCCTAACCAGGAAAACGTTCGTTGCCTGTCGGTGTGAAGAGCGGCTCGAGGAGGCGGGCTGCAACCGCCCTGTCATGCCGTCGGGCCCACGCGCCACGATGGCTGAGTGAGTCTCACGCTCGTCACCGGACCGGCCAACTCCGCCAAGGCGGGGGAGGTGCTGGGCGCCTACGCGGCCGCCGCGGGGCGTGGGGCGCTGCTGGTGGTGCCG
>CAJCHX010000427.1 GCA_903970215.1 Acidobacteriaceae bacterium | reverse complement strand
GTCGCAGCGTTGCGAGTGCGGTGACGGTCAGCCCGTGTTGGGCGCCGTCGACGAGAGCCACCTGGTCGGGGCTGACATCCAGCCCTCGGCGCAGCAGATGCGTCGCCACGGCGGCACGGTCGCGTTCTCGTCCGCCGTGTGGTTGGTAGCGCAGCAGCGATTCCAGGTCGCCGGACGAGGCCAGCTCTCGCAAGGCCTGGCGCAGTAGTTCGGCCTGGCCGGGCAGCACTGGGTAGTTGAAGTTCAGGTCGATGGCGTCTGCGGCAGCCGCGTGTTGGTCGATGCCGTGCCCGGGCGGCAGGGCGAGATCGCGGACGAACGTGCCTCTGCCCTGCTCGCAGCTGACCAAGCCCATCGTCTCTAGCTCGGCGTAGACGCGCGAGGCGGTGACGAGCGCGATGTTCTCGGTGGTGGCGAGGTGGCGGTGGGTCGGCAGCCGGGTGCCTGCGGCCAGGCGGCCGGTCCTGATGTCGGACGCGAGGGAGTCGACGATGCGCTTGTACCGGGCGGTGGGCACGGATCGATTGTATGCAGGACAATTCTTGGACTGTCCCATAGGGCGGCTCCTATCGTCGTGCCCACCGACGACGAGGGGACCAATCATGCATATCGCCATCCTGACCTTCGAGGGCTACAACGAACTCGATTCACTGATCGCGCTCGGCGTGCTCAACCGCATCAAGACCGACGACTGGCGCGTCACCGTCGCCACGCCCACAGCGAGGGTGCGGTCGATGAACGGCGTGGTCATCGAACAGATGTCGACTCTCGAAGAGGCGGTCGGCGCCGACGCGGTCATCGTGGGCAGCGGCATCGCCACGCGGGAGGTCGTCGAAGATCGGGCCGTCATGGACATCCTTCGCGGACTGGATCCGTCGCGTCAGCTCATCGCGAGCCAGTGCTCAGGCACACTCGTGCTGGCCAAACTCGGCCTACTCGATGACGTACCCGCCTGCACCGACCTGACCACCAAGCCGTGGGTCGTCGCGGCCGGCGTCGAGGTGCTCGACCGGCCCTTCTTCGCCAAGGGCAACGTCGCCACCGCCGGCGGCTGCCTGGCGTCGCACTACCTCGCCGCGTGGATCATCGCCCGCCTTGCGGGCCACGACGCCGCCGAGGGTGCGCTGCACTACGTCGCCCCCGTCGGCGAGAAGGAGGAGTACATCGAGCGCGCGTGGCGCAACATCACCCCGTACCTGCCCGCCGCCGAGGCGGCACGCGTCTGAACCGCGCCCTTTGCGGAGCGAAAGAACCACCTGCGTGTGAATAGACTTGCAGTGTGGTGCATAATCATTACATGACCATCTCCGTCGCCGTCGCGGGCGCGAGCGGCTACGCCGGGGGCGAGATCCTCCGGCTGTTGCTCGGCCATCCCGCGTACCAGTCCGGCGAGCTCACCATCGGTGCGCTGACCGCCGGGTCCAACGCGGGCTCGACTCTGTTCGACCACCACCCGAACCTGCTGCCGCTGGCCGACCGCGTGCTCGACGATACGACTCCCGAGGTTCTGCGCGGGCACGATGTGGTCTTCCTCGGTCTCCCGCATGGTAAGTCGGCCGAGATCGCCGAGGCGCTGCCGCCCACCACCCTGATCATCGACTGCGGCGCCGACTACCGGCTGCGCGACGCGCAGGCGTGGAAGCAGTTCTACGGCTCCGAGCACGCGGGGACCTGGCCGTACGGCCTGCCCGAACTGCCGGGCAACCGCGACATCCTCACCGGCGCATCACGGGTCGCGGTCCCGGGCTGCTATCCCACGGTGTCATCGCTCGCGGCGTACCCGGCGGTCGCGGCCGGCATCGTTGCGCCTTCGATCACCGTCGTCGCCGTGAGCGGCACATCGGGCGCCGGGCGTGCGGCGAAGGTCGACCTGCTCGCCTCCGAGGTACTCGGCTCCGCCCGTGCGTACGGCGTCGGTGGGGTGCACCGGCACACACCCGAGATCATCCAGAACCTGTCGGCGGTCGCGGATCAGCCGGTCGCCGTGTCGTTCACGCCGGTGCTGGTGCCGATGGCCCGGGGCATCCTCGCCACGGTCGTCGCCGACACCGCCGTGGACGAGGCCACCGCGCGTGCCGTCTACGAGAAGGCTTATGCCGACGAGCCCTTCGTGCACCTGTTGCCGCCGGGCAGGCAGCCGCAGACGTCGTCGGTGCTCGGCTCCAACGCCGTGCATATCCAGGTGACCGTCGACGAGGCCGCGGGCCGACTCGTGGTGACGGCGGCGATCGACAATCTCGCCAAGGGCACGGGCGGAGCGGCCGTGCAGTCCATGAACCTGGCGCTCGGGCTGCCCGAGACCGCCGGCCTGACCACGGTAGGAGTCGCCCCGTGAGCGAAACGATCTCGCAGTCGTCCCAGCATCCAGATACGTACCGCTTGGTGCGGAACCAGGGCGTGACGGCGCCGCTCGGATTCAAGGCGGCCGGCATCGCCGCCGGCATCAAGGCGAGCGGTAGACCGGATCTCGCCCTGATCTTCAACGAGGGTCCCGAGTACGCCGCGGCCGGCGTGTTCACGTCGAACAAGGTCAAGGCCGCACCCGTGCTGTGGAGCCAGGAGGTGCTCAAGACCGGTCGGCTCCGTGCGGTGGTGCTCAACTCCGGCGGCGCCAACGCCTGTACCGGACCCGGCGGGTTCCAGGACGCGCACGCTACGGCCGAGAAGGTCGCAGAGACGTTGTCGCACTGGGGAACCGAGACCGGTGCGATCGAGGTGGCGGTCTGTTCCACGGGCCTGATCGGAGACCGGCTGCCGATGGATCGGTTGCTCCCCGGCGTCGTCGAACTCGTGCATGAGATGGGTGGCGGCATCAGCGGCGGCACCGATGCGGCGTACGCCATCATGACCACGGATACGGTGCCCAAGCAGGCGGCGCTGCACCACTCGGGTGGCTGGAACGTGGGCGGGATGGTCAAGGGGGCGGGCATGATCGCGCCCGCGCTCGCCACGATGCTGTGCGTGGTGACCACCGATGTGAGCGCCACCCCGGCGCAGCTCGACGAGGCGCTGCGGCAGGCCACGAAGTACACCTTCGACCGGCTCGACGTGGATGGTGTGACCTCGACCAACGACACGGTGCTGCTGCTCGCGAACGGCGCGAGCGAGAAGACCTGCACACAGGAGGAGTTGAACGCTGCGGTGCGCGCCGTGTGCGACGACCTGGCCGCACAGATGCAGGCCGACGCCGAAGGCGTGACCAAGCGCGTGGTGGTGACGGTGACGGGCGCCGCCAGCGAGGACGAGGCGCTGGTCGCGGCCCGCACCATCGCCCGCGACAGCCTGGTGAAGACGGCACTGTTCGGCAGCGATCCCAACTGGGGCCGCGTGCTGGCGGCGGTGGGAGTCGCCCCGATCGCCCTCGACCCCGACGCTATTTCGGTGTCGTTCAACGGGAAGCCGGTGTGCGAGAACGGCGTCGGCGTCCCGGGTGCGCGTGAGGTGGACCTGTCCGGATCCGAGATCACGCTCACGGTGGACCTGGCACAGGGCGCCGGGACGGCGTCGATCCGGACGACCGACCTCTCGCACGCATACGTCGAAGAGAATTCGGCGTACTCGTCGTGAGCGATTCCGCAGTCCTGCAATCGAATCCGCTCAGTCCCCTCGACAAAGCGCACGTTCTCGCGGAAGCGCTGCCCTGGCTGCAGCGATTCCACGGCCGGACGGTGGTGGTCAAGTACGGCGGCAACGCGATGGTCGACGACGAGCTCAAGGCCGCGTTCGCGCAGGACATGGTGTTCCTGCGAACCTGCGGAATCAAGCCCGTAGTGGTGCACGGTGGCGGTCCACAGATCTCCGCGATGCTCAAGCGGTTGGGGCTGGCCGGCGAGTTCAAAGGCGGCTTCCGCGTGACCACACCGGAGGTGATGGACGTGGTCCGGATGGTGCTGTTCGGGCAGGTGGGCCGGGAGTTGGTCGGCCTGATCAACTCACACGGGCCGTACGCCGTGGGGATGTCGGGGGAGGACGCGCACCTGTTCACCGCGACCCGGCGGGAGGTGCTGGTCGACGGTGTCGCGACCGATATCGGGTTGGTGGGCGACGTCACCACGGTCAACCCCGACGCCGTGCTCGATCTGATCGACGCGGGCCGGATCCCCGTCATCTCCACCATCGCCCCGGACGCCGACGGCGTGGTGCACAACATCAACGCCGACACCGCCGCGGCGGCCGTCGCCGAGGCCCTGGGCGCCGAGAAGCTCATCGTGCTCACGGACGTCGAGGGCCTGTACCGGAACTGGCCCGACCGGTCGTCTTTGACCTCGGTCATCGACGTCGCCGAGCTGACCGCATTGCTGCCGAGCCTGGACGCGGGCATGGTGCCCAAGATGGAGGCGTGCCTGCGCGCCGTGACCGGAGGGGTGCCCACGGCACACGTGATCGATGGGCGGGTGCCGCACTCGGTGCTGCTCGAGGTGTTCACCTCGGAGGGCATCGGCACGATGGTCGTCCAGGACGGTCCCGGCGCCGACCCCGACTCCGACTCCGACGATGTGGATCCCGCCGAGGCCGATCCCGACGCGATCGATGATTAGGAACGATATGACGAACACGGATCAGATCCAGGCGCGGTGGAACGCCGCGCACATGGACAACTACGG
>CAJCHX010000426.1 GCA_903970215.1 Acidobacteriaceae bacterium | reverse complement strand
CTATCCGGGCCAGCAGCGTGACCACCTCCTGGCCGCTGCGCAGGTCCAGATTCGCCAGCGGCTCGTCGAGCAACAGCAGCCGGGGACGGCTGATCAGCGCGTGCGCGATCAGCACACGCTGCTGCTCACCTCCGGACAACTGGCCCACGCGCGCGTCCGCGAACCGAGCGGCGTCGACCGCCTCGAGCATCTCGTCCACCCGCGCGCGCCGGCGTCGCGACGGCAGCCCGATGCCCGGCTTGTTCCCGTCCAATCCCAGCGCCACCAGGTCGCGCGCGCGGATCGGCATATCGGGGTCCAGCAGCACCTTCTGCGGCACGTAGCCGATCCGGGACCCTGGTTCCAGGACGACGGTGCCGGCCGTGGTGGCCTGCAGCCCGAGGATCACTCTCAGCAGCGTCGTCTTGCCCGCCCCGTTGGAACCGATCAGTCCCGTGAACTCGCCGGGCCGGATCTCGAACCCGACGTCGCGCAGGATCGTCCGCCCGCCCGCGGTGACTCCGACGCCGGCCAGAGCCAGGATCGACTGCTCCGTCGTCGATTCGGACTCACCGACGCTCACGAGATCACAACTTCTCGGTCGAGACACCTTGTGCAACCGCCTTCTCGAGAGCATTCACCTCGGCCACCATCCACTTCTGATAGTGGTAGCCGTCCGACGGCATCGTCTCGTACACACCGACGACGGGGATGTGCGCGGCGCGTGCCGCGGCCAGGAACTTGGTGGTGACGTCGTCCGTCACCTGCTGGTTGTACAGGAACACCTTGACCCGCTTGCCGGAGAGCAGTGCCATCTGCGCCGAGATATCCTGCGGCGCAGGGTCGGTCCCGTTCATGATCGCCGTCTCGAGGCTGAACGGCGTCACGTTGTCGGTACCGGCAGCCTTGAGCATGTAGTCGGCGACCGGCTCGGTGACGGCGACCGGGGTATGCGGGTACCGGGCCGAGAACGCGGCCAGCGCATCGGTCCAAGCCTTGAGCGAACCTACGAACGTGGCGGCGTTCTGCTGGAAGTACGACGCGTGGTCCGGCTGCAGGGCGGACAGGTCTGCGGCGATCTGCTTGGCGACGACCGGCATAGTGGCCGGGTCGTACCAGAGATGCGGGTTGGGCGTGCTGTCCGGAAGGTTGCGCAGGTGCTGCACGTCGATCACCTTGCGCGCCGAGTTCGGCGACGCCTTCTCGATGGTGCCCATGAAGGAGTCGTAGCCGACGCCGTTCTGCACGACGAGCGAGGCGGCAGCCACCGTCTTCGAGATACTGGGCGACGCCTCGAAGGTGTGCGGATCGGTATTGGGATCGCTCATGATCGCCGTCACGTTCACATACTGCCCCCCGATCTGACTGATCACGTCGGCGTACTCGTTCTCCGCGCCGAGGGCGACGATCCTGCCGTCGCTCGCCGAGCCCGACGATCCGCTCGAGCTGCTACAAGCGCCCAGCGACACCAGCCCCACCACCGCGACCGCGAGCGCCGCCCAGTGCCGCCCCTTGATTACTGCCACCCTCACGACCCCATCCCGAATCTCGCCTTAGCGATAACGAGAACTGTTATCACTACGGTGGAACGTTAGGCCGCCGGAGGCCCGGTGTCAAAGCGAGCGGGTAGGACTCGGAGGAACGGGACGGAGCGGACGATTCACGTTCCGCCGCTAGGATTCGGGTCATCGTGACGCCGCTCATTGACGCACATGCGGTTGGGGAGACGGGCGCCGAAGCGCGAAGCGACGAAAATCGGACACGTTGGTGTAGTTCAGAGCAGCGTGATGCCCGGCGCGTTCGCGTAGATGCCGTCGCCGCTCAGTAGCGGCAGGCCCTTCGCGATCGCGGAGGCGGCGACCCACCGGTCAGCATTGTGAATCTTGCTATGTAGTGCATGACCCGCTGCTTTGCAGTCGGAGGTCAGACTGGCAAACGCCTCAATCACTTGATATACAGCGCGCTGAAGACGTCCGTGTCGACGACGGCCATCTGGACCGCCATCACTCAGAACCCCATCGCCTCGTAGAACGCCTCCGCCTCCGCGTCCGTCAGATCGATCCCACCGGGCTCGAGTCCTGGGGCACTCGCCAGGATGTCATCGAGGCTCACCACATCCGGGATGCGGACACCGTCGAGCACGTTCTCGAACGCCGCGATCACCGCATCGCGGATCTGCGTGAGACGACCGCTCGGATCGAAGGCCGGCGCGCCCGTCACCGTGACATAGGTGTCGAGCAGCCGCCCTGCCGTGCATCGTCGACCACCCTCAGCAGGGCGACCTCGTTGCCGACATCATCACGCACCTGGAGGCGATGGGTCTTGAGGTTCACCGCGTACAACCTCCCCGTGAAGGTGACCACGCCGGCACTCGGCGGCGTTGGCGTCTGCCAAACCTCCTTGTGGATCGCGCCGGTCTGGAACGCGCAGCGCAGCTGACCCTCCGCTGTGAACTCCACCGCGGGAGCGGTCTGCTTCAGCGCTGAGATGAGGTGCGACGTAGCGAGCGCGAGCGAGTCGCCAACCCACTTGGGCCGTTCATCGCGGGCGAACGCTTGAACCAACTCGTCGAACTTCTCGTCGAAAGCCTGCTCTTCTGCGCTGACGAAGTCGAGAGCACCAGCCACCCCGGTCCGGTGCACACGGACGGTGGTGCTTCCTGGAGCAAGCCCGATTGTCAACCTCGCAACCTGTTGGACCCGCTCAGGAGCACGCCCGACCGGCTCTGCACTTGTCTCGCTGCGGCCGATCTTTGTCGCCACCTCCTTGAGGCTCCCGACGATCGCGATCAGCTGATCGGCGTCCAACTCACCTTCGGGCGCGTCGGCTCCGACGAGGTGGAACTCGAACTGGGTCGTCATCGTGATCACCTTCGCTCCCGGCCTGACGTCATCACATACAGACCGCCATTGTGCCGCTCCTCGCCTTCCATCCGCCAATCATCTCGTCGGCCACCGACAAGTCGCTCGACGAGCAGATACGCCCACAGGAGAACACCGTGATCAGGAGGACGCGGCGAGGACCGCTGCACGAAAAGCCGGTAAGCGCCCCTGTCGGCCCCTGTCAGGCGACCGACGACTCAGGCATTCGCCCAGGTTCGCAGCTCCTCAGTCCGCCCGCGCACGGTCTCCAACTGCCTCGCGACCGCCGAGCCCGCGGTCCCACCGCGCGCAGATCGGGAGGCGACCGAACCGGCGACGGTCAGCACCTCGCGAACCGCCGGCGTGAGAGCCGGGTGCACATCGGCGAACTCCGCATCGGTGAGCTCGTCCAGGCCCACCCCGCGGGTCTCTGCGACGCGCACACAAGCGCCCGCCGCCTCGTGCGCCACCCGGAACGGGATGCCCTGGCGCACCATCCATTCGGCGATATCGGTGGCCAGGGTGTAGCCCGCAGGCGCCAGCTCCGCCAGACGCTCGGGGTGGAACGTGAGGGTTGCGGTCAGACCCGCCACTGCAGGCAGCAAGAGCAGCAGCTGCGCTACCGAATCGAACACCGGCTCCTTGTCCTCCTGGAGATCTCGGTTGTATGCCAGCGGCTGGGCCTTGAGGGTGGCAAGCAGGCCCGACACGTTGCCGATCAGCCGACCCGCCTTACCCCGGGACAACTCCGCCACGTCGGGGTTCTTCTTCTGGGGCATGATCGAGCTTCCCGTCGACCACGCGTCGGCCAGCGTCGCATATCCGAATTCCGCTGTGCTCCAAAGGATCACATCCTCCGACCAGCGGGACAAGTCCACTGCGATCAGGGCCAGCACGAAAGCCGCCTCGGCCGCGAAGTCGCGGCTCGCGGTGGCATCGAGCGAGTTCTCGGCGGCCGAATCGAAGCCCAAGTCGGCCGCGATCGCGTCGGGGTCGAGCCCCAGCGACGATCCGGCCAGCGCACCGGAACCGTACGGGGACACCGCGAGCCGGGTGTCCAGGTCGGCCAGCCGCTGGACATCCCGCAACAGCGGGTGGGTGTAAGCGAGCAGGTGGTGTGCCAGCAGAATCGGCTGCGCCGCCTGCAGGTGAGTCTTGCCCGGCATCACCACGTCGGGATGCGCCTGCGCCTGCGCCACCAACGCATCGACCACACTCAGGACACCACCGGCCACCGCGCGGACAGCGTCCCGGAGCCACATCCGAAAGAGCGTGGCCACCTGGTCGTTCCGGGACCGCCCAGCCCGCAGCCGCCCGCCCACGTCGGCGCCGGCGCGCTCGATCAGACCACGCTCCAAGGCGCCGTGCACATCCTCGTCGGACTCGGCGGGCGTGAAGTCGCCGGACGCCACGTCCGCTGCGAGTTGATCCAATGCCGCGAGCATCTCGCCGAGCTCACCCTCGGAGAGCAGTCCGGCCCGGTACAGCACGCGGGCGTGCGCCTGCGACGCGCGGACGTCGTACGGGGCGAGCGCCCAGTCGAAGTGGGTCGACTTGCTCAACGCGGCCATCGCCTCAGCGGGTCCGGATGCGAATCGCCCACCCCACAGCGAGCCCTCGTTGGTTCCGTGGCGCTCCCCGCCGGTTCCGTTGACCTGGCTTTCCATATACGAATCCTGTTCCATGTCTTGATGGTTCGAGTGTCAGGCGAGTGCGGCAATGAGCTCGGCGAGCAGCTTCCCGGTGGCGGGCTCGCGTGCGATCACGAGGACGGTGTCATCGCCCGCGACGGTTCCCACCACCTCCGGCAGCGCCGCCCGGTCGACGGCGCTCGCGAGGAAGTTCGCCGCGCCCGGGGGCGTCCGCAGCACGCAGATGTTGCCGCTGTGGTCGGTGGCGACCAACAGGTCACCGAGCAGCCGCGACAACCGCTCGGTGCCGCCCGACACGCCGCGCACCGGAGATCCGTCCTCGGGGACCACGTACACGCCCGCACCCCCGTCAGGCGCTCGGAGCTTGACCGCGCCCAGCTCGTCCAGATCGCGCGAGATCGTGGCCTGCGTGGCCTCGAAGCCGTACCGCAGCAACAAGGCCTGGAGTTCGGCCTGGCTACGCACCTGATGGTTGGAGAGCACGGTGACGATCGCCGCCTGCCGACCGGCACGGGTCGTGG
>CAJCHX010000425.1 GCA_903970215.1 Acidobacteriaceae bacterium | reverse complement strand
CGCCGCCATCGTCGATTCCGACGACTACGGCAAGGCGGGCGTGACCTCGATCGTGCAGACCGACGGCGACGGCAGAAACCGCCGCACGCTGGTGGCGGATATCGGTTCGGCCGGGTACCCGGCCTACTCACCGAACGGTCGACAGCTCGCGGTCGTCTCGGCGGCGAAGAAGAACGGCGGCCTCGTCCTGGTCGATACCGCGTCCGGGCGCGTTACTCAACTGGTGGCGCCGATCAAGGGCGTAGGCGTCGACGGCGTGAGCTGGACGAGCGACGGGCGCTTTGTCGTCTACAGCGCAAACGGCGCACCTCATGGCACGCCTTCCAAAAGATTCGCCATCTTCCGGGTGCCGGCTTCTGGTGGCGCTCCGCAGCGCCTGACCCCGTTCGAGAACGCGCTGCAGCCTAGCGGCACTCCAGACGGCCGGATCGTCTACACCGTCGCCTCACTGACCAACCTGACCGGCCCGAGCCAGGTGTGGAGCATGCCCGC
Organism: Acidobacteriaceae bacterium; assembly: GCA_903970215.1. GTDB lineage: Bacteria > Actinomycetota > Actinomycetes > Mycobacteriales > Mycobacteriaceae > Tsukamurella. The sequence continues at coordinate 4,313 of CAJCHX010000425.1, read as the reverse complement.
CGACGGCCACGGCGCCACGCGCTTGTTCTCCGAGCCGTTCGGGGTCCTGCTCCCCCACGTCGCGCCCGACGGGCGCCAGATCGCGTTCATGCGCGCCTTTGACAACCACCTCACCGCGACCGCGATCGAGGTAGTCGGCCTGCACGGGGGTACGGTGCGCGAGCTCACCCCCCACCGCAAAGACCTGTACAGCGCCAACCCGAGCTGGTCGCCGGACGGCACGCGGCTGGCTTATCTCTCCTCGCAGGCGGGACGGATCGAGGGCAAGCCCACTCAGCAGCTGCTCGATGCGTACACGATGACCGCGCAGGGCACCGATGTCACCCGCGTAATCGGCCCCCCCGGGGCGCGGATTGGTCTCGACGACCTCACCTGGGGGCGTTAGGCGCGAGAGGTTCTTGGCCGCTCCGACTGGCCAGCGATCGCGGACGAAAGCCCCTGGGGCATCCTGCGCCTTCTGTCTCGGACGAGCGCTTTCGTCAGCGTTGTTTCAGGTGGCGGACCTGTGGATTGCGACGGTTGCGCGCGCGGGAGATCACCAGTGGGGCAAGGACTCGACAGAGGCATCGGGGCGTCACTTAATCCTGCTCCAACCGCGCTGGCGAGTGGACATAGACGGTGCCCTTTCCGGGTAGCGGACGCCGAAACACGATGTTCCAGGAGGCAACCTTGCCGATGTCAGCCCGCCGTTCGCTCCTCGCCGCTGCCGCCACGACCGGTGGTCTGGCCCTCGCGTGCGTACCGGTCGCCGGCGCCGCCCACCCGACCCATCCGAAGTTCACCGCCCGCGCATCCTGCGCCCATCACGCCCCCTATCGCGCCGCCACCCAATGCCGCTGGCGGAGCGGCAACTTCCAGGCGACCTTCCTGTTTGAGAGCCACACGGGTCCTCACCTGACCAGAGCGTGCTTTCGCAACTTCGGGCCGGGGCCGTTCGGCGGCACTCACGGCTGTGTGTCCTTCGGCCGCCTCTCCCGCAAGCGCTACTCCCTCAAGCTTCCCGCCCAGGTCCATGCCAGCTACTCGACGCGGCTCTCATGGCTGATCAGCGAGGACGGTCACTACCGTCGGGTCGCCGGCTCGACGCTGAAGATCATCGGCTGAGTAGACGTAGTAGTCACGCCCCACGGCTGGAATCCTCCAGCGTCAACCTAACCGTCTCGAGTCAGGGACGATCCTCTCGCAACTCCTGATCGAAGCGAACCGCTCGGCCGAAGCCATGCGACGCCGAGCAAATCTCACTTCGCACAGATCCCCCGAGAGCCGGCTCGAGCGCTTTCGCCCACGGTCGTGCTCGACGTACCTCAGATAATCGGCCTCGCCATCCGCGAAGGCCGCGCCCGTCTGAGCATCCCTGGCAACGTGCCGCGGCGCGCCTGATTCAGCATCCCGCGCAGCCAATCCTCAGCCAAACGCTTGGTGAGATATCCGTTCGCCAGCCTCCCCGCGCCGTCCGTGCCGGCCCGAGCTTCCTCTGGACCTGGGGAAGGGGCCCAACGGAAGTGAATCGTGCTGGGGGTGGTGGAGGCTTGGTTCCGTCCTCATCCTCCGCTGCCGTACCCAGCCCTGGAGCCTGGCGAGCACCTGATCGAAGTTGAGATCAACATCCGGGTGTGGTGATCCACGGTTCAAAGAATCGGGGGCACGCCGAAGGAAGCGAGTGAACTGCCAGGCGAGAGGCCGCGGACACCTGGCGGCGGCCGCGCGCCGGAGATCACTCGGCGATGGCTATGAGCCGGCGAGCATCGCGTCGATGAACTCGTTGACGGCTGCTGCGGCGAGCGCGCGGTTCTGCTCGCCTGACGCGGATGGGTCTGCGCGTTCTGATTCGTCTGCGAAGCCTTTGGGGCCGGCGCTGGTGACTGAGTAGAACCGCTCGCGAACTTCGAGGAAGATTGACTTGAGCGCTGGGAGCCGGTCGGTGAGGTTGCCGTCCAGCAATTGTCTGGCTGCCGCGGTTGGGCCGCCGGCGCGGTTGTGGAGCAGGACGAAGGTGAGGTCGTAGAAGTCCTTGTCCTTGCCGCGGTAGCGGGCGGCGACGCATTTGGTGAGCAGGTATCCGCCGAGTCCGGCGAACCGGATCGTGACGGTTGTTGGTCCGCGACCGGGGATATCTGCGGTCAGCTCCCGGGTCGTAAAGTCGTGCGCTACATACCCGGTGCCGCGGAGGTTGTTCGCTCGCAGGGTTTGGCAGCCGGGGATCGCGATCACCCCTTCGGGCTCGGTGTCGAGGTCGCAGAGGAAGTCGAGCTTGACCGGATACCCGTCGATCCGACCGCGCCAGCGCCAACCGTTTTGGTGTATCTCAGCCTCAAAGCCGGCTGTGACAAGCGCGGTCTCGATCCGGGCGAGTCCGGCGGTTTGCTCGAGGTGGACGACGAGCAGCATGTCGACGTCGCTGGTGCCGAGGTGCTGCGGGCCGGTGCCTTCGGTCAGGATCTCGGGCATCAGCCCGCCGAGCACGATCAGCGGTGCGGTGTCGTCGGCGATGTGCGCTGCGAGCGTGCAGAGCGCAAGTTCCGCACGCGCGCGTGCCTGTGGTGAGCGCTCCTCCTCACCGGGGACGTCAGCCATGTACCCCGCTCTTATTGCGGTTCAGCATCGCTGTAATCTCGGTGGCGTAGAGCGATCCGGGCGGGTCGAAGAGGTCAAAGACCTCGAACAGGTCGCGCACGATTGAGCGCACCACGCTCGGTAGATCCTGGGCGATCTCTTTCGGCGTGAGGTGGACGAACACGGCACGGTCATCGTCGTGCGCGATCTGGCCGGGCGCGAAATCCCAGCGATTGGAGGTGAACGCTTTGATCTCACGGCCCTCGAGTCCTTCCCAGCGGGCGAGGAACTCGATCTTCTCGGTGTTGACATAGCGGGCCATACGGGCGGCGTGCAGCAGTGCCTCAGCCGTGCGCCAGACCGGCAGGACGGGGTCTAGGGTCGTACCGGGGTTGCCGGTGATGCCGTCTTCCTGGTAGCCGCGCAGCAAAAACAGCTTGAGGTCAGGGGTGGCACGCCAGAAGTCTGAGTGCCCGTAGTTACCAGTCGCGTCGTCACGGAACCAGCACTCCAGAGCACCGTTCCGTAGTTCAGGACGGAACCCGCCACGAGTCGGCACCCACCAGACCGGCCAGCCCGACTCATCCCCCTCAACCAATGCCAATGCATCCTGAAGTTCTCGGAGCTGAAGCGTCGCGTCAGGCAGCCAATACGAAACCGACCACGCGCCGCTGTCGTAGACGGTCGGTACATCGTCGAGTTCTTTCTCGATCCGCTTCTTGAGCCTGATACGGCACGCTTTGTCCCAAGCGTTCATGTCCACGGACGTGACCCGTCTCGCCAGGGGTCGTAGGTTGCGCATGATCACTTCTTCGCGCAGATGCTGTGCGGCGTCCTGGCCGCGTCCACCCAACGCGAGCAGATCGGCGTACACGCGTGGGGTGGACGCCAGCCGGATACCGTCGTGTCGGTCGGCAAGGACTAGTAGGCGTTCGCCAGCGCTACGGAACTCGATCCGCCCACCGCTCTGCACCTCACGGATCGGCACATCCTCCATCAACATCGTTAGCGGACCTCGGAATGCCAAGTCCTCGACGTAGACCTGCAGAGTGGGAATCGTCGTAGCGAACGGAGCAAGCTGCTCCGCAGCGGCCCACCCGGTCACGGCCCAGCGGATGTCGTGTTCGTCCAACGCCGGTGCGAGCTGATCGGTGAGGAACTGCATCGGGTCGTTGAAGATCCGCTCCGCGAACCGGCGCTCCGCCGCTCTCGATGTGATCGCGTCGGTCCAGGCGTCGAGCAGCCGGGACGGGTCGATTATCTGCCGGGTCGCGCCCGAGCCACGCTGCGTGCCCGACTTCGCGGTCCAGCCCTCAGCATCGAACGCGCCGAGCACCTGCGAGACCTGCGGCGTCGACCAGCCCGTTAGCCGTGCGATTTCAGCGGTCCGTACATCAGACGGCGACTTGCTGTTCAGCAGCGCCTCAGCGAGCGACAGCGCCGACGGCGACCATGAGAACGCACCAGCGTCCGATCCGGCCTCCGGCTCGACTTCGCGTACGACCAGCAGACCAGGCGCGACGAGATGCGCGCTCCCGGTCCCGTCGACCCAGCTCGCGCCCCGCTCGTCGAGCAGCTTGCGTGACCCGGGGGACAAATGTCGGGCAACCACAACCAGATCCTCCGGCCAGCTTTCATCTACGCCGCGGATGGCACGATGCACGTCTGCGGGCCAGCCAGCCCCAGCCCAGATCACCCGCAGACGATGAACGTCGGACCGCTTGCGAAGCAGGACCCCCACGCCGGCATCATCGGGCTCG
>CAJCHX010000424.1 GCA_903970215.1 Acidobacteriaceae bacterium | reverse complement strand
CCTCGGACCGGACGGCCAGAAGCGCAATTCGCTCGAGCTTCGCGCCGATGCGATCGGGCTCAATCTCCGCTTCTGTGGTGCGCAGTACACCGGCCATGGCGAGCGCACACGGGAGTCGCCCGAGGACGGTGCGGCCGTCGGGGCCGTGCCGGGCAACGGCACAGGCACATCACCCGAAGCGGACACCGGGGCGGACACCCGAATGGACGCCGGGGCGGGGGCCGCGGTGGGCGACGGAGCAGGGGCGCTCGTCGCCGTGGGCGGACGCGGTGAAGCGGAACGGGGTGATGTGCCCGGTTTCTGATGTGATTTCGTCTGGGACGGGCCCGGCCTCCGGCCGGGGCGGTCCGTCCGATGGAAAGGTGGTGGAGGGCCTGAACCGTGGCGGCCTCAGCGCGCGTCGGGTGGACGGACGCCGCTTGCTCGACGATGAGGAGTGGAATGTCGAACCTGACGTGGTTGGAGGCCGGAGTCACAGGTCTGCTGCAAGGCGTGACGGAGCTGTTTCCGGTGTCCAGTCTGGGCCACAGCGTGCTGATCCCAGCGCTGGTCGGTGGACAGTGGAAGCGCGACCTGGACATGTCGGCGGACGGGTCGCAGTACTTGTCGTTCGTGGTCGCGCTGCACGTCGCTACGGCGATCGGGCTCATCGTGTACTTCTGGCGCGACTGGGTACGCCTGATCGGCGCGCTGCTGCAGACCGTCCGCACGCGCCGGGTCGAGACCCCCGATCAGCGTCTGATCTGGCTCGTGATCCTGGCGACGATTCCCGTGGGTCTGGTGGGAATGGCGGGCGATCACTTCATGCGGAAGCACCTCGCGACGCCGTTGCCGACGGCCGCGCTGCTGATCGTGAACGGGTTCGTGCTGCTCACCATCGAATACGTGTCCGCGCGGCGCGCGGTCTCGCGTGGCTCCCATCGCGCCCCCGAATCCCATCCCGAGGCGGAGTACGTCGACGAACGGGTCAGCGGGCCGGAGTCCGACGAACGCCTGTCGCGCCTCACGGTGGGTGCCGCGGTGATGGTGGGCGCCGCTCAGATACTCGCTCTTGCGCCCGGCATCTCCCGGTCCGGTGTGACGACGACCGCCGGCCTGTTCAAGGGGCTCTCCCGTGAGGACGCGGCCCGCTTCGCGTTCCTCCTGGCGACGCCCGTGATCCTGGCGGCCGGGGTGCTCAAGCTTCCGGAGCTGTTCGCCGACGACAGTGCGATCTGGCCGCAGGTGATCTTCGGTTCGCTGCTGTCCGGTATCGGCGCGTATGTGTCGGTACGCTTCCTCACCCGGTACTTCGCTACCCGCACGCTGCGCCCGTTCGGTTTCTATTGCATCGTCGCGGGCATCGTGTCGCTCGTGTGGCTACTGGCGGTCGGTGCGTAGACGCTGACGGTGCGTAGACGCTGACGGTGATGTAGAAGCTGGCAGTGATGTAGACGCTGGCAGTGAGGCAGTGCGGACGACGATCTGTCGCCGCCGACAAAGATCCTTTTGAATAGTGAATAGATGATGAACAACGCACACGATCGGGATTCTGTGATTAGCCTGGCATCGTAATGATCGAGCCGGCATGGAGGAACCAATGTACGCGGGTGATCGAGTGAGGCTGCTGAGCGAATCCGCGGCCTTCGGGACGGTTCTCTCACAGCCGCACGGGGGGAAGGTGTCGGTGAAGCTGGACGACGGCCGGGCGATGCGGGTCGATCAGAGTTCAGTGGCGCTGGTGCGGTGAATTCCCTGTTCATCAGACATGATCGAGGTATCCGGCCGCTGCGGTCAGCCATTCGTCGGTGACCCTGTCGGCGCGTCCGGCGAGTACGTAGACGAGGGGCCGTTCGTCGAGGAATTGGCGGGCGCGGTCGATGCCTACGCCGTGGACCCGGATGATCACTTCCGCGAGGAGGACGGGGCTGCACATGGCGGGAAGAGTAACCGATGTCCCAGTGGGAATGTTTCGGTAAGGTCAGTTTTTGTTCATCCGTAGTTCATTCTGGGGTGTGGGTGACCTGAAGATCGGACGACGGCGGCCGACAGGGTCGTCGAGTCCGGCCCGGTGGAGGCCGTCGGACGACGGTGCGGTGCGGTGAGTAGGCTTCATGGGTAACAACTCCGGTCGGTCTGTGGGATTCGGACGCTGCTGCGCAAGTAGTCGGCCAGTAGCCCTGACCAGCGCCGGAGCGACAAGAAGCGCCAGGCGGAACGGGGTCATAGGACGTGCCAGAGTTCATATACACGATGAAGAAGGTGCGCAAGGCGCACGGGGACAAGGTCATCCTGGACGACGTCACGATGGCGTTCTACCCAGGTGCCAAGATCGGCGTCGTCGGCCCCAACGGTGCGGGCAAGTCGTCGATCCTCAAGATCATGGCCGGCCTGGACCAGCCCAGTAACGGAGAAGCCTTCCTCGATCCCGGGGCCACCGTCGGCATCCTGCTTCAGGAGCCCCCGCTCGACGAGACCAAGACCGTCAAGGAGAACGTCGAGGACGGGCTCGGCGACACCATGGTCAAGCTCCGCCGCTTCAACGAGATCGCCGAGCTGATGGCCACCGACTATTCCGACGAGCTCATGGATGAGATGGGCAAGCTGCAGGAGCAGCTCGACGCCGTCGACGCGTGGGACGTCGATTCCCAGATCGAGCAGGCCATGGACGCTCTGCGCTGTCCGGCGGGGGACCTGCCCGTCACCAACCTCTCGGGTGGTGAGCGACGCCGGGTCGCGCTGTGCAAGCTGCTCCTGAGCAAGCCCGATCTGCTTCTGCTCGACGAGCCCACCAACCACCTCGACGCCGAGTCGGTGTTGTGGCTCGAGCAGCATCTCGCGAGCTACCCGGGTGCCGTGCTGGCCGTGACCCACGACCGGTACTTCCTCGACCACGTGGCCCAGTGGATCTGCGAGGTCGACCGCGGCAAGCTGCACCCGTACGACGGCAACTACTCGACCTACCTCGAGAAGAAGGCCGAGCGCCTCCATGTCCAGGGTAAGAAGGACCAGAAGTTGCAGCGGCGCCTCAAAGAGGAGCTCGAGTGGGTGCGTTCGGGCGCCAAGGCGCGGCAGACCAAGAGCAAGTCGCGTCTGGCACGGTACGAGGAGATGGCGGCGGAGGCCGAGAAGCACCGCAAACTCGACTTCGAGGAGATCCAGATCCCTACGCCGCCCCGATTGGGCAACGTGGTGGTCGAGGTCTCGCACCTGGACAAGGGCTTCGACGGGCGGGTGCTGATCAAGGATCTGTCGTTCACGCTGCCGCGCAACGGCATCGTCGGTGTGATCGGCCCCAACGGCGTCGGAAAGACCACACTGTTCAAGACCATCGTGGGGCTCGAGCAGCCCGACTCGGGCGACGTGAAGGTCGGCGAGACCGTCAAGCTCAGCTACGTCGACCAGAACCGCGCCAACATCGACCCCAAGAAGACGGTGTTCGAGGTGGTCTCGGACGGGCTGGACCACATAACGGTGGGGCAGAACGAGATGCCGTCCCGCGCGTACGTGTCGGCGTTCGGCTTCAAGGGGCCGGATCAGCAGAAGCGGTCGGAGGTCCTCTCGGGCGGTGAGCGCAACCGCCTCAACCTCGCGTTGACCCTCAAGGAGGGCGGAAACCTGATCCTGCTCGACGAGCCCACCAACGACTTGGACGTGGAGACCCTCAGCTCGCTGGAGAACGCGCTGCAGGAGTTCCCGGGCTGTGCCGTGGTGATCTCCCACGACCGTTGGTTCCTGGACCGGACCTGTACCCACATCCTCGCCTGGGAAGGCAACGTCTCCGAGGGGCAGTGGTTCTGGTTCGAGGGCAACTTCGAGGCGTACGAGGCCAACAAGATCGAGCGTCTGGGTGCCGACGCGGCCCGTCCGCATCGGGTTACCCGCCGGAAACTTACGCGAGACTGAACCCACGCCCCCGGCGCTGTGGCTACTGTTACGGCGGGGTTACCAGCCCCGATATCTGTATCATCGCCACCGCGCCGGGGGCACCCCCACGGCAGCCGGGTGGCGTCGAGCCTCCCGAGGATGTGACAGACGATGTCCGCGCGCACAGAGTCCCAGTCTTCCCACTACCAGGTGCCGTCCGCGCCGCCGGTCGCCGCACTCGAGGCGGTGTATCTGCGCGGCTCCGACCTGGTCGGCACGGAACTCGGCGAAGCGGTGGTCACCGCCCACCGAGCTCTCGCCACGCGGCGGTCTATCGGTCAGCTTTCGGTGCGGGCGTACCAGGCCGACGATCCGGTGGGGCCGGCTCTGCAGGTCGTCGCCGACGATATGCCGCTGCTGGTCGGATCGGTCCGGGATGCGGCGCGCGAGTGCGGCGTCACCGTCCTCGAGGTGATCCACCCGATCCTGGCCGTCACACGCGACGCCGACGGCGCCCTGCTGGCCGTCGAGGCGGATCGGCTCGACGAGACGGTCGCGACCGACGGCCAACTGCGGGAGTCCTGGATCTACGTGCGGCTCAGCCCGGACACCGAGGTGGAGGCGCTCGACGCATTCGTCGACGCGGTGACGGTCGCGCTCGAGCGCGTGGCCCGCGTCCAACAGGACACCCGGGTGCTGTCCGCGCGGTTCACGGCCGCCGCGGAGGCGGCGTCGCGTGAGCCGGCCGGGCAGTCTCCGGCAGAGTTGCTGGGCTGGCTCGCCAAGGGGCACGCCAAGTTGATAGGCCACCTCGGGGCGAGCCCGACCGACAGCCTCGGAGTGCTCCGCGTGCCGGCCCTCGCGGCGCTCGCGGCGGCAGCCGTCGAGGCGGCGGCACCCGCGGCCATCGGCGACATCGCCATCGTGGAACTGGCCGATCCACTCGGTGTCGAGACGGCGGGCGCGCCGTTCCTGCTGCTGTTGCGTACTCGCGATGGCGGGGTGCAGTGCTTCGCGCTCGCCCTGACCGTGCTCGGACAGCACGCCAACGTGATCGACATCCCCCTCGTCTCGGCGAAGGTGACGCGGGTCTTCGCCGATCTCGGCCTCAACCGGGGCAGCTTCACCGGACAGACCGTCTTGGAGTTCATCCAGACGTATCCGCGACTCGACCTGCTGGTGGGCGACGAGCCCACACTGGCCCGCACTTTCGAGTCACTGCGTGACCTACGCACCAACCGCGACCTGCGACTGTTCCTGCGTACCGATCCACTGGGCCGGTTCGTCACCGCTCTGGTCTATCTCCCACGCGACCGTTACAACTCCAGGGCACGTGGTCGGCTCGCCAACGTATTGGAGGAGCAGACCGGATTGCGGGCCGAGCGGTTCACCGCGCGCGTCACCGAATCCGCCACCGCCACCATCCAATTCACGCTCCTTCCCGAGCATCCGGGTGAGCTCCCCGAGCTCGACGGCGCCGAGGAGGCCCGCATCGCGGACCTCCTCGCCACGGCGAGCCGCACGTGGGACGAGGATCTCGCCGAGCTGGCGGCACAGGCGGACGGCGACGTCGCCCTCGTGGCCCGCTACGCGGCTGGGATATCCCCGAACTACAAGGAGGACATGTCGGCCGAGCGTGGACTGGCCGACATCGCGCGGCTCGATGCGCTCGCGCCGGGCGGCGTCGACCTCGACTTCTACGAGCCCGAGGGTGCGCCTGAGGGGACTCTGCGGTTCGCGATGTACCTCGCCGACGGCAGCGTGACCCTGTCGAAGATCCTGCCACTCCTTCAATCCCTCGGCGTCGAGGTGCTCGACGAGCGGCCGTACTCGGTGCGGCGCCCGGACGGGACGGACTGCTCCGTCTACGATTTCGGCCTCGGCGTGCCGCCCTCGATCCGGCTCTTCGCCCGCACGGGCAACTCCGCCGAGGAGATCGCGGCGCGAGTCGCCGAGTTCCGCCGGTTCGCGGCCGAGGGCTTGCTGGCGATGTGGCAGGGGCGCAACGAAGTCGACCGGTTCAATGAGCTGATCCTGTCCGCCGGGCTGCAATGGCGTCAGGTGGCATTACTCCGCGCGATCGCGATGTACCTGCGGCAGTGCGGATTCCCGTATACCCGGGGCCACATGGCGCAGGTGCTGCTCGCACAGCGCGATGCGACCCACTCGCTCGTGGATCTGTTCAACGCCACTTTCGACCCGGACGGTGCAGACGCCGCCGCTGCAGACATCGCGTCGGCGCGCTTCGCTGGACAATTGGCCGCGGTCACCAGCCTGGACACCGACCGTATCCTGCGCGCGTACCTGCACGTGTTGCAGGCGATGGTGCGCACCAACTACTTCCGGCTGGAAGCGGATGGCACACCGCGGCAGGTGATCTCGTTCAAGCTCGAACCCGAACGGATTCCCGAGGCGCCCAAGCCGCGGCCGCGGTTCGAGATCTTCGTCTACTCCCCGCGGGTCGAAGGCGTTCACCTGCGGTTCGGCATGGTCGCCCGCGGCGGGCTGCGCTGGTCCGACCGGCGCGAGGACTTCCGCACGGAGATCCTGGGGCTGGTGAAGGCCCAGGCGGTGAAGAACGCCGTGATCGTTCCGGTGGGCGCCAAGGGTGGCTTCGTACTCAAGCAGCCGCCCGCCCCCACCGGCGACGCGGGCGTGGATCGCGATGCGCAGCGCGCCGAGGGTGTCGCGTGTTACCGGCTCTTCATCGCGTCGCTGCTGGACGTGACCGACAACCTTGCGCCGGACGGCACCGTCGTCCCGCCGGAGCGCGTCGTGCGGCGCGACCCCGACGACACCTATCTGGTCGTGGCGGCCGACAAGGGCACCGCCACGTTCTCCGACTTCGCCAACGACGTCGCTGCGCACTACCGTTTCTGGCTCGGCGACGCGTTCGCGTCCGGCGGTTCGGAGGGGTACGACCACAAGGCGATGGGTATCACCGCCCGCGGTGCGTGGGAGTCGGTGAAGATGCACTTCCGGGAGATGGGCCACGACACCCAGTCCGAGGACTTCACCGTGGTCGGTATCGGCGACATGAGTGGCGACGTCTTCGGCAACGGCATGGTGCTCTCCGAGCACATCCGGCTGGTCGCCGCCTTCGACCACCGCCACATCTTCATCGATCCTGATCCCGATCCGGCGGCTGGATTCGCCGAGCGCACAAGGATGTTCGCGCTTCCACGATCGTCCTGGGCGGATTACGACCCGGCCCTGATCAGCGCCGGCGGCGGCGTGTTCAGCCGCGAGCAGAAGTCGATCGCCATCACCCCGGAGATGCGCGCCGCCCTCGGTATCGACGACGCGGTATCCGAGATGAGCCCGCCGGAGCTGATCCGCGCGGTGTTGTTGGCGCCTGTCGACCTGTTGTGGAACGGCGGCATCGGAACGTACATCAAGGCGTCCGCCGAATCCGACGCCGCTGTGGGCGACCGTGCGAACGACGCCATTCGGGTGAACGCGGATCAGTTGCGGGTCAAGGTGATCGGTGAAGGCGGCAACCTCGGTGTCACCGCATTGGGACGCATCGAGTTCGACCGCAGCGGCGGTCGGGTGAACACCGACGCGATGGACAACTCCGCCGGAGTCGACTGCTCCGATCACGAGGTGAACATCAAGATCCTGGTCGACCGCCAGATCGCAGCGGGCGCACTGGATCCCGCGAGCCGGCACGGCCTGCTGGTGTCGATGACCGACGACGTTGCCGCGTTGGTGTTGGCGGACAACGTCAGTCAGAACTCCGAGCTGAGCGTCTCCCGCACGCAGGCGTACGCCTTGTCCGAGGTGCACGCCCGGATGCTGCGTGTGCTGTCCACCAAGTACGGCGTCGACCTGGAGCTCGAGGCACTGCCCGCCCCGAAGGAACTGGAGCGGCGCCGCGCGGGTGGCACCGGCCTCACGTCGCCCGAGTTGTGCAACCTGATGGCGCACGTCAAGTTGGTACTGAAGGGCGACCTGCTGGCTGGTGATCTACCCGACAGCGACCTGTTGGTGGGGCGGCTGCCGTCGTACTTCCCGGTCGCGCTGCGCGAACGTGCGGGTGACGCCATCGCTGCGCACCCGCTCCGCCGCGAGATCGTGTCCACCATGGTCGCCAACTCGGTGGTCGACGACGGCGGCCTCACTTACGCGTTCCGGCTCGAGGAGGAGACCGGTGCCCGCGTCGAGGACGCGGTTCGCGCGTTCGTCGCAGCCACCGAGATCTTCGATCTGAACGCCCTGTGGGCCGACATCAAGGCGCTGCGGCTGCCCGCTCAGATCGAGAACGCGCTCCTGGCCGAGAGCCGACGGATCCTCGATCGGGCGGCCCGCTGGCTGCTCGCCAATCGGCCCCAGCCACTGGCGATCGGTGCCGAGGTCAGCCGCTATGCGGCGGGCGTACGGGCGCTGATCGCGAAGATGCCCGGCTGGGACATCGAGATCGACGAGCGTGAGCGCGAGGGGATCGCCGTCGCCGTGGCCGCGGGCACGCCGAGGGAACTCGCTTACCGCGTGTACTCGATGCTCAACCGGTTCAGCCTGCTCGACATCGTGGACATCGCCGATATCAGCGACCGCCAGTTCGACGAGGTGGGCGAGCTCTATTTTGCGCTGCAGCGGCACCTTCACATCGACGATATCCTCACGGCCGTCACCGCTCTCCCGCGCGAGGGCCGCTGGGGTGAGATGGCGCGCCTGGCGTTGCGCGACGACGTGTACGGCGCGCTCCGCTCGCTGGCCATCGACGTCCTCGACCTGACCGAGCCCGCCGATACCGCCGCCGAGAAGATCGCCGAGTGGGAGGCCAGCAACACCAACCGGCTCGGGCGCGTCCGCAGCCTGATCGGCGAGATCCTGGACCAGGAGATCGAGAACGAGTCGAGCCTGTCGGTCGCGACCCGCTCCCTCCGCTCGCTGATCCGCTAGGCCCTATGTTGGTGGGATGGATCTGGACGTACTGAGCTACACCGCCGTCGGCGTCACGGGGCGACGCACCGAGCGTGGCCTGGTGGTGCCGGTAGACGTTCGCTGGTCGGACATGGACGTCTACCAGCACATCAACAACGGGCGGATGGTGACGTTGCTCGAGGAGGCGCGGGTGCCTCTGCTGTTCGCGCCGGACGCCCCGACCGCCGGCCTCGAGGCGGGCCTCCTTCTGGCCCACCTGGAGGTCTTCTACCGCGGTCAGCTGCGGCACCAGGACTCACCTTTGCAGGTCACCTTGTCGACCTCGCGGATCCGGGCTGCGGACTTCGTCGTGCGGCACGAGGTCCGCGCTGCGGACGCCGAACCGGACGCAGCGCCGGCGGTGGTGGCGACGTGTCGTCTCGCGGCGTTCGACGTCGCGTCGCAGCGGGTGCGGCGGTTGACGCCGGAACAGCGCGAGTACCTGTCGGGTTTCGCCGGGCCCGACGAGAACCGGTGAGCGAGCGCCACCTCCGCATCCCGCCGGCCGCCCGGTCCGACCTGTCGGCATTCCTGGGGCGGCTGCTGCGGACGGACGAATCGGCCGTGGTGCGGGTCCGCCGACGAGGTACCGATGCCGTCGAGGTCTGGGCCGCAACGGGTTTCGGGGTGCTTGCCGTCCGGGTCCTGCCTGGCGCCGTTGCGCCGGACTCGCTGGTCGCGTCGGCCCCTGTGCTTGCGGCCTCGCTGCGGGCCGGCGACGGTCTCACTTCCCGTCGCTCCGCTCGCCCCGATGACGAACTCGACACCGGTTACGCCATGGACTCGGCCTGGCGAGGGGCGCTGCCGCCGAGCAGTGGCTTCGTGTCGATCGACAGCGTCCCGTCATCGGTGTTGCGAGACCTCGCCGAGCGGGGCGCGGCCATCGGCCGAGAGACCGGTGGCCCCGCGGGACCGCCACCGTCGCTGCTCGACTCGCACGTCCTGCGGGTGGACGACGGCCACGGGATCGGCGTGGATGTCGCCCTGCGCACCACCTTCGCGCTCCAGGCGATGGGTTTCGCGGGCGATGGGCCGGACGAGCCCGTACGGGTGCGGGCCACCGCGACCTGGGTGCGGCTGGACGCCCGGTACGGGTCGCTGTATCAGCGAGCGGTCGCCGGGCCGAAGCTGTTCGTATAGCGCTCAGGCGGTTTCGGACCGTCGGACGGTGAGGTCGTGGTCGGCGAGGCGCCGCAGCGTCGCGAGCAGCGGGTCGGTGAGGACCCGCGCGGCTACCGCGTATCGCAGCGCCGCTTCGGGGTCGCGGGGTTGTGCATCGAGGTCGGCGCAAGCGATCGAATCGGCCGCGGCTGCCCACCGGTCCAGCGTGCGGTCACCACCGAGGTCGATTCCCGCCGCCGCCAGGGAGCGGAGCTGGGTGCCGAGGGTGGCGACGAGGGGATCGGTCGGGTCGATCCGCCAGCCCCAGCGCTCGATGGCGCGGGCGGCCCGCGCGGTCCATTCCGGTGCGGCCGTACCGGTAACGGGCGGGGTGAGTGCCGCCTGAGCCGCGCGCAGCAGTGCGCCACGCCGGTCGGTCGGGCAGTCGAGGACCGCGACGACGGCCCGGATGCGTGCGACGGAGAGGCCGCCCAGCTCCGCCAGCGCCCGAATCAGGTGTACCCGTGCGACATGTGAATCGCTGTAGGAGGATTCGGTGCGACTGACCGGATTCCCCGACGGCAGCAGGCCCACCCGGATGTAGTACTTCAACGAAGCGCTGGATGTTCCTGTTGTAGAGGACAATTCGGCGAGACGCATACGCGAATCCAACCACGACGCGAACGTTAGTGCCACTATTTGGATAGCGGCCATAGTCGATAGCGGCTACTGAATTATGTGCGCACGAAATACGTTCACACGAGCCAGCATGCGGCGTCCGCGGGCAGCTTGCCATCGACCAGCGGCGCGCTGGCGAGCAGGAGTTCGCCGCCGGGGAGTGCGATCGGTTCGGTCGAGGCGTTGAGCACGCACGTGAGCCGACCGGTGACGCGGCGGAACGCGAGACAATCGGC
>CAJCHX010000423.1 GCA_903970215.1 Acidobacteriaceae bacterium | reverse complement strand
CCCAGCACCACGACGCCGATCGACAGGGTGCGGGGCTCTCGCCAGACCGCCCGCCGTTCGGCCGCGCTGACCGGCGCGTGCTGTTCGGTGCCGTGTGCCACGAACGGGATGGGCCGCAGCGCGACCCAGCCGATCACGAACAGCACCGCGACCGTCGCCACCATGTGCGGCAGCACCGCCACGTGTTCGGCCTGCGCCGCGGCGGCAGCAAGCGCTCCGACGACGGTGCCCACCGAGAACGCCGCATGGAACTGCGGCATCACCGGACGCCCGAGAGCGCGCTCATTGGCGGCTGCGGACAGGTTCATCGCGACGTCGGTCACTCCGTGCGTCAAGCCGACGAACACCAGGGGCAGTGCCGTCAGTGCATATACCCCGGCTTGCGCGCCCACCGCGGCCATGATCATCGCCACGCCCATCGCCGGGAGCGTCACCGCCAGCGTGCGCCGCGACCCGAACCGAGCCACCACCGCACCCGACCCGACCAGGCCCAGCACCGAGCCGACGGCGATCGCGAAGGTCAGCAGACTCACCTGCAGCGTGGAGGCGTGGAGGTCGTCGCGGATCTGGGGCAGCCGCCCCAAGTAGCTCGCGAACACCAGCCCGGACAGCGCGAACACCACCAATACGCCGATCCGCCACCGGGTCACGGCGCGCGGGTCAGTCCGCTCGGTTCTGGTCCGCCGGTCTGCGATCAGCACGGATCCTCCTCATCGAAACGTTTCGAATCGCTGTCCGATACAGTATTGCCTCATGCCGAACGGGTCAAACCGAGTGACGCTGGTCCACGTCGCGGACGCCGCGGGCGTCTCGCTGTCCACGGCCTCACTCGCGTTCGGGGAGGGCAAGCCGATCTCGCCGCGCACTCGCGCGAAGGTGCTCGCGGCCGCTCGCGAGCTGGGCTATCAAGGACCGGATCCACGCGGTAGGTCGCTGCGCAGCGGCCGCAGCGACATCATCGGTGTCCAGGTCGACGATGCCGTCGATCGCGCGTTCCGCGACCCCGTGGTGATCGGCATCCTCGAGGCGTCACCACCGCGCTCGCCGGGTCACCCACCTCCGTGCTGCTGATCCCCGATACCGTCGACGATGCGCGTCTGCACGCCGCGCCGGTGGACGGCGTGGTCGCTGCCGGCTGCTCTCCACACCTACCGCGTCTGCGCGCGGTGATGGCGCGGCGCGGGGTACCGGTGATCACCGCGGGCAACCAGGTGGACGACGACGGCTGCGTCGGCGTGGAAAACGTCGCCGCGAGCGCACGGCTGGCCCGACACCTGCACGAGCTCGGCCATCGCCGAGTGGCGATGGTGCGGTTGCCCACCGGGCGGGTCGCGGACGCCCGGACCGCCGGAACCAGGGAGGTGTTCCCCGACGCGATCGACATCGTCGCGGGGGGCAGCACGATCGACGAGGGGCACAGCACGGGGCGTCGCCTCCTCGCGGGCGGCACGCCGATCACCGCGATCATCGCGCAGTCGGACCTGCTCGCCGCGGGCGTGGTCCGCGCGGCCGAGGCGGCGGGTCTGCGCGTCCCCGACGATCTGTCGGTGACGGGTTTCGACGGGATCCGGGTGGACGGCTTCGAGGGGCATCGGATCACCACGATCGCGCAGCACCCGGTCGAGCAAGGACATCGCGCAGCGGATGCGTTGCTGGCCGCACTCGACGGCGCGTCACTTCCGCATGTGGCGATGCCCGTCGATCTCGTGGTGGGCGACACCACCGGGCCGGCGCCTCAGGCCGGCCCGCGCACCTCGTCGAGCGCACGGCCCAGCAACTCGGCGTAACCGTCGGGGTCGGGCAGCGCGGTCCGCGCGCTGGTGACGGTGATGGTGACGACGTCGCCGATCCCGTGGATCCCGTGGGTCACGCCCATCAGCGGCGACAACGCGGGAAATCCGGCCGTGAATGCCACCCGCCCGTTGCCCAGGACCAGATCGGCGGCGCCCCGCGCTACCGATGACACCACGGTGGCTCCGCCGACGGTCGCCGGCCGCACATCGATGTCGATGGCGTGCAGTCCCATTCGCACGAGCACAGCCGGAGCGGACCGGTCGGCAGCCGCGATCCGCGCCCAGGCCGGGTCCGCGGCTCGCTGCCGAGCCGCACCCAGCGACCGCGCGATCAACCGCCGCCGCAGCGCGATCGGTGTACCCGGGTGCAGTGGCACCGACGCGTTCCCGAACGAGTTCCGCTCCCCTCCGCGGGTCGGCCGCGCGACCGTCACCTCCGCGGACAGGCCGCTGGGTACCGCCTCGCCGCGCGACTCCAGGAGTCGTTCCAGCGCAAGGGATATCGCGGTCATTCCGCCGACGGTGACAGTGGTTCCGTGGGCGGTCAGGTCGGCGACCGTGCGGACCGCCAGCCGCACGTCACGTCCCGTTCCGGGGCGGACGTTGAGCGATGTGGGCGGGCACAGCGGCGCAGGAGCAGGCACCGAACCGGCACGCGTCCGACGGTCGAGATCGGACCGCGCAGGGCCGGCACCCAAGCCGCGAAACACCGTCTGCACCAATGCCGTCGGGATTCCCACACCACCACGCGCCGCTGCCGCTGCGGCCGCCACCGGGCCCCACCTCGACGGTAAGGCTGCACCGATCCCCGGCGGCTCGCGGACGAACAGCCGCCGCGCGGCTGCGGAGGCGCCCCGCCCGTCCGCCAGCGCGTGTGACACCTGGAACACCACGATGGACGCCCGCCCGGTGCACCGGGGGGCTCCCTCCACCGGGCCGAACAGGTGTAGTCGCCAAGCCGCCACGCGGGCATCCAGCTGGTCGGCGAACAGCGCCGCAACAGCGTCTCGGACGTCCGGCCAGGATCCGCCCTGATGGGTCTGGACGTCCACCACGTCACTCCGCACCCAGTATGGATAGTCCAGTCCCCCAGGAACTTCCGCAACTCGTACGCGCAGTTCGGGCAACGATGCCGCGCGTGCGGCGAGGCTGCGGGCGGCCCACCGGGTCGGGGCGGGCGCGGCGCCGGCGTGGTCGAAGCAGTACAGCAGGAACTGATCGTTGGGGATCAGCGCAGACGTCCACAGCGTGCGGGCGTCCGCGGGGTCGAGCCGGGAGGGGGTCACGGGGCGAGCGAAGCGACGGTAGGTGTCACACGGCGAGCGAAGCGACGGGACGATGTCACAGGGCGAGCGAAGCGACGGGACGATGTCACACGGCGAGCGAAGCGACGGGAGGGTGTCACAGCAGCAGCTCCGATCGGTATACCAGGGCGGCGGCACCCACCAACGGCGCGTCTCCGTCGAGACCAGCGTCGACGACCGGCGTGGACGCCACGTAGGGCAGTGGGTTCGAGGCCACCACAGCACCGATCCTGCCCACCAGATCCGGTGCGACGCGCGCGAATCCGCCGCCGACGGCCACTACTTCGACGGGCACCAGGGCCACCGCGCTGCCGATCGCCTGGCCCACCGCTTCGGCGCAGCGTTGCACCGCCGCTGCCGCCACCGGATCGCCGGCGGTGCGCGCCGCGGCGAGTTCAGGTCCCGTTCGCCCGGCGAATCCCCGCTCGCGGGCCCAGGCCACGATGTTCGGACCCGACGCCACCGACTCGAGCATCGTCCGGCTGCCGAGACAGTCGCCGCCGATCAATCCGGACAACTGCATCTGCCCGATGTGACCGGCGTTGCCGCCGAGCGCCCGGCCACCGACGATCAGGCCGCCGCCGATTCCCGTCGAGATCACGATGCCGAGCGCGTCGCGCGCGCCGCGGGCACCACCCAACCATTGGGCGGCGAGGACCACCGCCACGCCGTCTCTGCGGAACTGCACCGAATCGGGTCTCACTCCGGCGGCCTCCGCGATCGTGTCGCGTAGCGGAAAACCGTGCAGTACTGGAAGATTGATCGGATCCGTGCGGCCGTTCGGTTCGTCGATCGGGCCCGGTACCGCTGCGCCGACACCGATCAGGGCAGTGCCGTGGGGTGTGGCGGTGAGCGCGCCGCCGATCACCCCGGCGATCGCGTCGGTGAGCTCGGCGGCGGTCGCAGTCGGCCCCGTGGCCGCGCGCCGGCGGGTCGCGGGCAGCACCAGGCCTTCCGGATCCACCAGTGCGGCCTCGACTTTCGTCCCACCGAGGTCGACGGCGAGGACCGCCTCGCTCATCGGACCTCCAGGCGAGCGGAGCGACGGGGAATCGTCACCACCAGGCGAGCGAAGCGACGGGGGATCGCCACCACCAGGCGAGCGAAGCGACGGGGGATCGTCACTTCGCGTAGCGCACCAATCCGAGTTCAGCGGGGCCGGCGAGTAGGTCGTGACGTGGTAGCACCCGCACGGTGTAACCGAAGTGGCCCACCCGTGCGGGAATCACGGCGGCGTATCGCGCTGTGCCGGATTCGATCCGGCCGTCCATGCGCATCTGCACCGACCTCGACTCCGTCAGGTCCCCGGCCTCGTCCACCGGCCCGAGCACCGCCTCGACCCGCACGTCGGTGTCGGCGAGCCCGCCGAGCGCGACCTCGGCCGTCAGCGTCACCCCGTCGGGCCCGACGGTGGCGGCGGCCTCGCTCACCAGCACGTCGTTCCATGCTGCACGGACCCGGTCCGCGAACGCGACCAGCTCCCGGATCCGCGGCGCCGTGGCGCGGGCCGATTGACCGGCCGGCCGGTAGTAGTCCAGCGTGTATTCGCGCACCATCCGATCCGCCCCGACCTCCGGTCCGGTGACCGCCAGAGTGTGCCGGACCTTCGACAGCCACTGCGCGGGGACACCGTGCGCGTCTCGGTCGCCGTAGAAGGCCGGGACCACTTCGTTCTCGAGCAGGTCGTACAGCGCGGCGGCTTCGATGTCGTCGCGGTGGCCGGGATCGAGGCCCAACGCGCTGGGAATCGCCCAACCGTTGGCACCGTCGTACAGTTCGTCCCACCAGCCGTCCAGGACCGACAGGTTAAGGCCGCCGTTGAGCGCGCTCTTCATGCCGGACGTTCCACATGCCTCGAGCGGGCGCAGCGGGTTGTTCAACCAGACGTCACAGCCGTGGTAGAGGTAGCCGGCCATTCCGATCGAGTAGTTGGGCAGGAAGGCGATCCGATGCCGGATCGTCGGGTCGTCGATGAAGCCGATCAACTGTTGCAACAGGTGTTTTCCACCGTCGTCCGCGGGATGGGACTTGCCGGCGATCACCACCTGGATCGGCCGCTCCGGATCCAGCAGCAGGGCGCGCAGCCGTTCGGGGTCGCGCAGCATCAGCGTGAGGCGCTTGTACGTCGAGACGCGACGCGCGAACCCGATGGTGAGCACATCGGGATCGAACATCCGCTCCGTCCAGCCGAGTTCGGCGTCTACCGCGCCGCGTTCGAGCCACGCGCGGCGGGTGCGCGTACGTACCTCGTCGACCAGGGTGGATCGGAGTCGGCTGCGCACGCCCCACACCACGTCCCCGGGCACGTCGAGCGGGTCGCCGAGCGACTCCTGGACGGTCCGGTCCGCCCACGTCCCGCGGTGGACACCGTTGGTGACCGACCCGATCGGTACCTCGGTCGGGTCGAAGTCCGGCCACAGCCCCGCGAACATCTCGCGACTCACGGCGCCGTGCAGCTTGGATACGCCGTTCGCGCGCTGAGCGAGGCGGAACCCCATGTGGGCCATGTTGAACACCCCGGGGTCGGCCTCCGCACCGAGCGCGATGATCTCGTCCAGGGGCACGGTCGGGAGCAGCGAGCACATCGCGCCGTCACCGAAGTACCTACGCACCAGGTCGACCGGGAACCGGTCGATCCCGGCCGGTACGGGGGTGTGCGTGGTGAACACGGTGGCGGTGCGCGCGAGTGCCTCGGCCTCCTCGAACGTCAGGTCCTGGGTGGCCATCAGTTCGCGGATCCGTTCCAACCCGAGGAACCCGGCGTGCCCCTCGTTGGCGTGGAACACCTCCGGCGACGGCAACCCGGACTCGGCGACGAACGCGCGGACGGCACGGACG
>CAJCHX010000422.1 GCA_903970215.1 Acidobacteriaceae bacterium | reverse complement strand
GCCGAGTCACTACTCCAAGCCTGAGAGCCACTTCCCGTTCGTTGCCGCAGCGGGTCCCGGGCCCGCCCTGCCGCTTCGACTGCACGCCACTCGAACCAGAAGCGGGAGCGGCCTCGCTAGGCGAGCGAATCGTCGTATTCGGCGGTCAGCTCTCCGCCGGCATCGCCGGTGTTGATCACGCCCGACGGCTCGATCAACATCGCCTGCACCAGCCCCCGCGCGATCGGACGGTGTTCCACACCGCGCGGAACGACGAGCATCTGGCCAGCCGCCACGCGGACCGGCCCCTCGCGGAACTCGATTGTCAGCTCCCCATCGAGGACGAAGAACAGCTCATCGGTATCTGCGTGTGAGTGCCAGACGAACTCGCCCTCCAGCTTGGCCAACTTGATCTCGTAGTCGTTCAGTCGAGCAACGATCTTTGGAGACCAACGCTCCTGGAACGCCCCGAACTTCTCAACGAGATCAATGGCTTTCGGCACCACGCCGGACAGCCTACAGAGCGTGAACGAGACTTCCCCCCGTCGCCCGCCGGCGAGTGCCTCCGCGGGGCAACGCGCTCGTCAGACCACGCTCCTATTGTCCTGCGGCCAATCGAGTGGTTAGATCTGCGTTGGATCGGGGGCGCAACTGTGCGCCTCAACTGCACAGAGGGGGAATGATGAAACCGTGGCTCCGGCGGCGTCTCAGCTATGCCAACGTGATGGCGTCAATCGCCGTGTTCGTCTCACTGGGCGGTGGAGCCTACGCGGCCACCCAGCTACCCAAAGATAGTGTCGGCGCGTCTCAGATCAAAAACGGCGCGGTCGGCCCTGCGAAGCTCTCGGCCCAAGCCAAGCGGCAGTTCAAGGGCGCCACGGGACCGACGGGAGCCACGGGTGCTCAGGGACCGGCCGGTGCGCAGGGACCGGCCGGCCTCCAGGGGGCACCGGGCGCGAAAGGTGACCCGGGCGAACAGGGACCTGCCGGTCCCTTCGAGACGCAACTCGCCTCAGGACAGACGCTGACCGGGACCTACGGGGCCGAGGCCGACGGCGCCTTCGTCGGTGCTCCCATCTCATTCACATTCCCACTCCCGTCGGCCCCGACCGGGGTATTTGTCCCGGCATCGGGAACCAACCCCGACCCGCAGCATTGCGCCGGTAGTGCGACCGCACCGACCGCGGCGGCCGGCTACCTCTGCGTCTACGAGGGGTACAGCGGCAGCGCGACAGCCCCGTACTTCGACAACGTCACGACGGGGACCCGGAGCGGGTTCTCACGATTCGGCGGTGTCGTTGAATTTCCCAACAACGGGTCGGGCTTACTCGTCGACGAGGGAACCTGGGCTGTCACCGCGCCATGATTCCACAGCGGTGGACCTCCACACGGCTTAGGTAGATGCTGACGAGCGGATGCGCGGCGGCGGAGGAATCGTCCGCTCCGGCGACGGCCGGAAGCGAACCCGACCGTCAGCGAGGAGAGGGCCGGCCTATCGCTCCAACTCGAACGTGATCGGCCGATCGAAGCGTCGCGCCCGGGTCCGGCCTGAACGACACCGACTTCAATAATCGCGCCGTCGGTAGTAGCGGCGGGTGGTCAGGGGGTGGTCGCGGACCACCTCCAGATGCGCGCTCAGCCGTTCGGTGATCGTCGCGATCACGACCGGAGAGATCAGGGCCCGCACGTCGGGGTCGATCCCGGGCAGATCGAACTCAGCGGCATCGAGCACGGTGACCTTGTCGGTGACGTCGGGCGCGAACGCACCGACCCGCTGCACCAGGGGTCGTGAGGCATCCTCGCCCATGAAGAGAATGACGCTGACCCCGGGCTCGACAAGCTCGAGGGTGCCGTGGAAGAAGTCCGCGGCGTGGATCGGTCGGGTGCGGATCCATTGCATCTCCTCGAGGATGCAGGTGCCGTAGTACCACGCTTGGGCCCACGTGCCGCCCGCGCCGGTGATGATGTGGAACGGCTCGTCCTTGAACGCCCGTGCCAGCTCGGCGGCGCGAGGCTCGAACGTGCGCTTGACCTCGAGCAGGAGGTGTGGCAGCAGCTCGAGCTGGGCGACGGTCCGGTCGAAGTCATCGAGCTCGCCGCGGTGCGCGCGCACGGCGAGGGCCAGGACCAGGGATTGGAGGTAGAACGACTCCGAGGAGGTGTCGTCCTCGGCGAAGTTGGTGAAGTTGAAGTCGGCCTGCTGAGCCACCGGCGAGTCCAGGTGGCCGGTCAGCGTCAGCACCTTGGCCCCGTGGCGCTGGGCGTAGGCCAGCATGTCCCGGGTCTCCGGGGTGGTTCCGGACAGGGAGGGGAGCACGACGATCGATCCACCGTGCAGCGCCACCGACCCCGCCGCCATCATCTCGGCGGGCTGCAGGAGGAACGTCGGGAAGGTGCTCGTGCGCTGGAGCAGCTGTGCCGCCGGCAGCATCAGCACCCCGGCTCCCCCCGCGCCGAGGAAATGCAGGTTCTCGGCGCCGGCGTCCAGGAGCGTGTCGATGGCCCCTCTGATGGGCGTGGCCAGGGACATCGCCCCGGCCTGGATCGAGCGGAAGCGCTCTTCGTCGAAGTTCAGCATGGTTTCCTCAGGTCTCGGTGGCCAGGGCGGGTGCGCCTGACCCGTGCCGGACGGGGTCAAAGCAGGCCGCGGTGTGGCCGGAGGCGGCCTCGGTCAGCTCCGGGACGGCGGCGCGACAGCGCTCGTGAGCGGCCGGGCAGCGCGCGGAGAAGTCGCATCCGCAGTGGTCACCGTGGGGGGTTGAGACATCGCCGCCGATCAGCGCATCATCGGTGTGTCGCACGGTCGGGTCCGGGATCGGCACCGCCGCCAGCAGGCCGGCGGAGTAATGGTGCAGCGGGTGGGAGAACAGCTCGTCGGCGCCGGCCTGCTCGACGATGCGGCCGAGATACATCACCGCGACGTCTCGGGCGATGTGCCGCACGACGCCGAGGTCATGCGCGATGAACACCAGGGTCAACTCGAGATCGCGTTGCAGGTCGGCCAGAAGGTTGAGGATCTGGGCCTGGACGGAGACGTCGAGCGCCGAGACCGGCTCGTCGAGCACCACCAGCTGCGGTCGGGTGATGAGCGCCCGGGCGAGCCCGATCCGCTGCCGCTGCCCGCCGGAGAACTCGTGCGGATAGCGCTTGGCGTGGTGGGCGGGGAGCCCGACTCG
>CAJCHX010000421.1 GCA_903970215.1 Acidobacteriaceae bacterium | reverse complement strand
GTACCTAGCGGATCACTGACGCGATGACGATGTCGAATGACGGGCCTAACCTCGAACGTCTAACCGGTATGGAGGTTTCGGAGCTGCTTCATGGGACTGGAGTCAACGCTGAGCTTGACATTGACCCTGCCAGCGATTTGCTTAGTATGCTTGAGCTCCTTATCCCGAAAGTGTTGCGGGATGAGCACCCCGAGTGGGGAACGGAGAGCATCGATGGCTTCTTCCTTGCATCTGCAGTAAAGTCAACCGACCGATCGATGAGCATGATTGGTACCTGCATCCTTATCAGTGATCAAGCGGTCACGCCGTTCGCAGTTGAGCTGGGTCTCGCAGCCGACGACATGGTGCGCTTCTTGCGAATTAGGCTCGGAGAGCCAGGAGGCGGGCCGCTCGGGATTTCTGGGCCGCCGAGCAACTCACGCGGCGCCACCAAACTTCTCGCCTCGCTGCCCGCTCGCGTCGACGAACTCGCCTGGACGTACGACGAGACGATTCGATACGACCCATCTTGAGATGAGAGACCAACGTACGTGTTCCAGGAGCAAAACTGGCACGCGCACACCGGTGACCAACGACAACGACGAGCGGTTAAGAAGGGCTTCCGCCTTGTCTCGTCGTCTGCTTGCGGTGTTGGTCGGGCTGCTCGCCACGCTCGGCCTGGTCGTGTCCGGCGCGGCACCGGCGTCGGCGCAGAACGCCGTCGGGCCTCAACCTGTGCACTCGATCTTGGCCGTCGGGCCTTACCAGGCTGCAGGCCAGGAGAACGTTGGGGTTCGAGGCTCCCCGTTACGGCAAACTGCGTCGGCTACCGGTGTTGCCGCAGACACCGATGCCGGTGAACTGGCTACTTGCGGTGGGGGGTCCTTCAGCCCCGACACCCAAGTCGTGATGGCTGATGGCTCCACCAAGCCGCTCAATGAGATCAAGGTCGGAGACAAGGTCCAAGCCACCGACCCGAAGACGGGGAAGACCACCGCGCAGTCCGTGACCACGCTGTGGGTGAACCACGACACCGACCTCATGAACGTCACCGTGAAGTCAGGCGGGAAGACCTCCACGGTCCAGGCAACCCAGCACCACCTGTTCTGGGACGCCACCCGCAAGGCCTGGGTCGACGCCGACCACCTCGTTGCCGGTGACCAGCTGCGCACCGATGACGGCAGCCTGGCCACTGTCGCCGGCACGATCGTGGTCTCAGGTGCGGCGGACATGTGGGACCTCACCGTCAACAACGCCCACGACTTCTACGTCGTGACGAGTTTGGCGAATGTGCTCGTCCACAACTGCGGTACCGGCCATGCGGACATTCATCAATATCCTGGTATCCAGGCGAACAGGAGCCAATTCTTTGACGGGGTCGACCTAAATGATCTTGCGAGTTCCGTAACTGGTCGCGGTGAGAGTCTTCAAGGGGGAAGTACTCTCAATACATCGTCTCTGGGTCCGAAGATGTCGGGGTCGACCGAACTACAGGCCTTCCAGCAAACATCTACTCAGTCATCAAATCCCGTACGGCCAGGTAATCACCATGTATCCGGGAACCACGAAGTTCGGGTGATGGGGTGCCCATTCGGATAGAACTGCGCACTCGGTCCGGTAACGTCCAGGGCGTCACCGGCGAGGCTTATGACACCGTGCAGCACACGATCCCGGAGCTGTCACCTTCGAGGTTTCCACTCCTGTCCGGGGTGAGCAGATACGAGGACACGATGTTCAACTCGCTGCAGATGGATCGCTTGGCGACGGAGATTGAGCAGTTGATGGCCGAGTCACCGCAAGAGCGACTCTCTATGTTGACCAAGTTGATCGAACTTTGCCGAGCTGGCAGCATGGCCGGTGATCATCAGTTGTGGTTCTTCGGGGATTGAGTTGGTCTGCACGTCTAAGCTGACTGCTGCTTGGCGGACTTGGTGGCGGAGGATGGCGCCTTCGATGAGGGCGAGCATGGGAGGCTGTTCTCGGGCTCCTCAAGAGCGATGATGACGTGGACCGGTGGCCGCAGCTTGTTGGGATCGAAGGCGGTCTCCTCGCCACTCAGCACCTTGCGCGCGATCCTTTGCCATGCCATGACGAGCGAGATGTAGAGCAACGCCGGTGGCAAGGCCGGCAAGTTCAGCCAAGAAGCGCTCGAAGATGAGTGAACCGCCCCGGCATGTCCGGAGACTTTCTAGTCTGAGACTCCGGACATGCCGGGGCGGTTCAGTCTCCGGACACTCCCCCCGGCTGGGTCGCGCGCTGCGAAGCGCCTGGCCCGTCCGGTCGCCGATGTGGCCACCAGCTCCACCGTGACGCCCCTACTCGAGCCGATGACCACGCGCATCACCTCGGCAAGGCTGTATTCCTTCTGCTCTGAGTTTTCTCTGGACGGTGCTGCGGTGGATGCCGAACTCCTTCGCTAGAACTGAAGTGCGGGTACCGGCCTCATAGGCGGCAACGAGCCGATCGACCTCGGTCGGGGATAGGCGCACCTGGAGCGAACGCGTCGTTGGCGGGACTGTCCGGCGGACGGGCCTATTGTCCCGGGTTGACAGCGATACCAGGGCCTTGCGGATGTGTGATTGTGTTCCCGTCAGTTCCACCACACATGGTGTGATCACACCCTGTGTGACCGAATGGACGCGGTACCCGATGGGGCCGCGTCCATTCGGTTTCCGGGCCCGTGGACGTGCTGCGGGCGGGCTCAGCGAAGCCGCGCATCGCCCTGCTCATCCTCTCCAGGTCGCGGAGATCGAGTCGGCGCTTCAGGACGCGGAGGGACTCGGCATCGCCGTCGAAGCCACGCCCTGGACCGACGTCCGCCGCGCCTGGTTGTTGGCCCAGGGCTCGCTCCGGTACGCCGACGCCGTCTACGTCGCCGCAGCGGAGCGGCAGGGCACAGCGCTGATGACGTCCGACCGTGGGATCGGCCGGTCCGGCGCACCGATCCTGTGCGAGATCATCACGGTCTGCCTACGCCCCACGCATGGGTCGCTGACGGTGGACGTGTCGACTTCATTGTCTCCCGGCGGTCCGTCGGCACAGTCAGCCTCTGCTCGTCGCGACGGTGCCGCTCGCGCGGGCCGTGCGGCCGACGTACTCGGCCACCGCCTCGTCGAGCGCAGCCCGCACCGCCACCACCGACGGACGGTCGGCCGACGAGCGGCGCACCGCCGTGAAGACCGTCCGCTGCGGGGCGCCGACCAGATCGATCATGCGCACCGGCGGTGTGCGGCCCTGCCAGAACAGGTCCGGCACGAGCGCGACGGCGTTACGCGACCTGATCAGCGCCACGTGCGCCTGCAGGTCGGCCGTCTCGAACCGGATATCGGGTTCGAAGCCGGCCTGCCGGCAGGTCTGCTCCGCGAAGTGCCGCGAGGCGGCGCCCTGCTGCTCGACGATCCACGGCAGCCCCGCGGTGTCGGCCAGCGTGCGCACCTGCC
>CAJCHX010000420.1 GCA_903970215.1 Acidobacteriaceae bacterium | reverse complement strand
TACGAAGCCCGTCGCGCCCAACCCCACCGCCACTGCGATCACGATCCACAGGATCCGATTCCACGAGATGAGCGAGGCGAGGATCGGGATCAGGGCACCCACGCTGAACGAGAAGGCCGACGACACCGCGGCGGCGAAGGGGCGGGACAGCTCCTCCCGGTCGATGCCGAGTTCCACCTCGAGATGTGCCGCCAACGGGTCGTGCGCGGTCAGTTCCAGCGCGACGCGGTGCGAGGTCTCGTCGCTCAGGCCCTTCCGCCGATACATCTCGACGAGTTCATCGAACTCGTCCTCCGGCTGTTCGGCCAGCTCAGCCGACTCTTTTGCGATCAGGGCCTCTTCTGTGTCGCGCTGAGTGCTCACCGACACGTATTCACCGAGTGCCATGGACACGGCGCCTGCGGCGAGACCGGCGATGCCGGCGGTGAGGATCGCCTCCCGGCTCGCCGCCGCTGCCGCGACGCCGATCACCAGGCCGGCCGTCGAGATGAGTCCGTCGTTGGCACCGAGGACTCCGGCGCGCAGCCAGTTGAGTCGGTCACCGATGGCCCCGTGGTGCGGTTCGAACTCGTGCTGTCCGCCGGCGGGTTCGATGTCCTCGCGGTCAGGTGAGGAAGCAGTCATCGTCGCAGTATATTGCCAGGTCAGAGACCATTTCAACGAAGCGGAGCCTGCCCTCGATGAGGACAGACACACCTACCTCGACGGTCAGCGGACCTACCTCGACGGTCAGGGGACGCCCGCGCCGCCGCCCTCGCCCGACACCGAGGGATGGCTGCCCGAGCCCGTTGATTCCGAACCGGTCGACTCCGAACCGAGCGCGCCGCCGCTGGCGGCGCTGTCGAGGGCGCCGGCGACGGCGCCGGCGATGTTCCCCCCGACGGTGACGCTCGCATGGCCGGTCGACCGACCCGAGGTGGCCGACGGCTCCGCACCGCCAGACTGCGAACCCGAGCCGGTGTGCGCCTGAGCCCCGGTGACCGTCTGGGCCACTGCGGCCAGCCGGGCGAGCGGCGACCGGGTCCCGGCCGTGCCCGATGCCACCGAGGACGCAGCCACCGAAGACGGGACCAGGACGGACGGTGCCGCGGCTACGGCCGGGGTCACGGCCGCGGTCGCGGGCGATCCGGTGGCTCCCGGCTGCGCTGCGACAGACCACGGCGCGAGCGTGTCCTGGAGCTGGAACGGCGTGGGAATCGCGACCGGGGTGATACCCGCGACGTCGACGTATGTGGGCTGGCCCGGTTGTGCGACCGGCACCAGGGTGTTCAGCACCTGATCGAATTGAGTGGGAACCGGCACGCCGAGGCCGCGCAACATGTAGCCCCACGGGTTCTGTGCGCTGTCGATCACCAAGTACGTCGTCGAGCCGTCCGTCCACGTCTCGGTCGAGCTGCCGTCCGAGTACTGCTGCACCGTGACGACGGTGCCGTCGGGGCGCGTCTGGTAGGTCGGCGCGCCGACGGGCGTGGGCCCGGACACGGTCTCCGTCGAATCCGGCGCGATCGGTGCGTTCGGTGATGCGGCCGCGTACGGCTCCAGGTTCTCGTACGTGTACCAGGTGCTGTGGATGTATGCGCCCGGGATCAGGTAGAAGAGGCTGCTCACCGGGTCCACGAACCAGTCACCGGACCCACATGCGGCGTCCCCGGCCGCGCACACCGACGTCACTTCCGCGTGGTCGAGGTCGGTGGTCTGCACGGGTCCGTACGCGGGCAGGCCGGGGATGATTCCCGCAGGCACGTCCTGCCACACGCCGGTCTCGGGGAAGCTGGGGCTGCCGTACTCGACGAACGTCACCGGAGTCGACGAGGTCGGGTCGGCGTCGTAGTCCTGCGCCGCCACCGACGCGGCGTCGGAACCCTGCGAGATGGCGTACACGTACACCGGGCCGGTTCCGCTGGCAGTGATCGCGTCGAGGGTGTCGGCCGCGCTGGTCTGCACCGTCTGCTGGTAGGTGCCCGCGACTAGCGACGTGCCGTTGTATCCGATCTCCGGCAGTCCGTCGCCGCCGATCCCGACGATGCCCGGCTGGTTCACCGTGACCACCCGGTCGTCGGTGGGTCGCAGCACTCGGCCGGCCTGCTGGCTGGAGGTGGGATCACTCGCACCGCCCAGGATGATCAGGGTGGTCCCCGTGGTTCCGGGCTGGACCAGATTCCATTCGTCCGCAAGGTTTCGCACCGGGCCGGCGTCGCTGGGTGCTATCGACGTACCCGCCGGATACTCCGCGGCGCCCGCGAGGACCAGTGTGGACACCATTCCGGTGGTCCCCGCAGCCGCGAGGAGCGTGCGCGGAAGCAGTCGCCGGCCTGTGCAGGCCATACCTGTGCCTCTCATTCGATCGAACGCAACAGGTAGACCGTAGAGGGCTCGGTCGCAGACTGTCTGCCGGTCGTTCGGATGAACTGCTCGGCACGGTTATTCTCGCGGGCATGCCGCCGCGACTCACAGCGATCTCCGACCATGACTTCGCGGACGACGATCTGCGATCGTGGGATCTCGACGGCGCCGAATACCTGCGGTGCTCCTTCGTGGGCGCGGACTTGTCGCGGATCGCTACCGTCCGCACGACGTTCACCGAGTGCGACTTCGCGGGCGCAGACCTCACCGGCTCCCGGCACCGCGCGTCGGCGTTCCGCAACTGCCGCTTCGAACGGACGCTGCTGTGGAACACCGAGTTCGACGGCTGCTCGCTGGTGGGATCGACTGTTCGGGACTGCCGGGTACGGCCGTGGACGCTCACCGACTGCGACCTCACACTGGCCTCGTTCGGTGGGATCGATATGCGCGGCTCGCGGCTCACCGGGTGTCGATTCCGGGAGACCAACCTGGTGGATGCGCGTCTCGCGGAGTGTGATCTGACGGGCTGTGACCTGCGCGGTGTCCGCTCGTCCGGGCTATCGCTCGACGGTGCGGATCTGCGTAGTGCGAATGTCGATCCAGCCGTGTGGTCGACCGCGAACGTGCGTGGCGCACGGATCGACCCTGGCCACGCGTTCGAGTTCGCCGCGGCGCACGGGCTGGTGATGGTGGGCGAGTAGGTCTACTGGGCGCGCAGCCCCGACAGGAGCCGCTGCGCGGCCGCACGGGCGGAGGGGGCATCGCCCGCGATCACGGCGCCGACCAACTCGGCGTGGTCGGCCTCGTAGGAGTTCGACGGGCCGAGCGCACGGATGTCGCTGTCGAGCAACGGCTGGAGGCAGTCGTAGAAGTCGAGGTACACCGCGTTGCAACTCGCTGCCACGATCGCGCGCTGGATCGCCACGTCGGCGGCTACCCGATCGGCGAACGCAGCGGGCACGTGTTCCTGCGCCCGCAGCCGGTTCCGCAACTCCAGGAGCCGGGTCAGCGATGCGATGTCGGCGTCGGTCCGGCGCTCCGCCGCGAGGCCTGCGGTGGTGATCGCTAGTACCTCGCGCAGTTCCAGCAGGTCGGCGGCGCGAGCGACCGCGAAGTAGTCGGCGAGCCAGTGGTCGGAAGCAGACATGACGTATGTCCCCGACCCCTGCCGGCGCTCCAGCATGCCCGCATGTACCAGCGCCTGCACCGCCTCGCGGACGGTGTTCCGGGCGGTCCCGGTCAGCTCGCATAGCGCCGGCTCGGTGGGGATCCGTGAGCCCACAGGCCACGTACCTGCGACGATCTCGCGGCGCAGCCGATCCGTGACCCGACCGATCAGCGTCTGTCGACGAAGAGGTAGCACGACCGTCGAGAGTATCGAGGGTCCGACCCCGTTGCCAGGGCGCGACTCGACTGATCGCCGAGGCTCATCCCGCGGCCCCTGCTTCGGCGACGGCTACCGCGAGCCGCGCGAGGTCGTCGACGCGGTAGTCCGGCCAGCCGTGCAACGCCTTCTGCCACG
The DNA here is from genome assembly GCA_903970215.1 of Acidobacteriaceae bacterium. Taxonomy (GTDB): domain Bacteria; phylum Actinomycetota; class Actinomycetes; order Mycobacteriales; family Mycobacteriaceae; genus Tsukamurella. The sequence goes on along the minus strand of CAJCHX010000420.1, from coordinate 5,533 downwards.
CCTGCGGCACTGCCGACCTGCCCCCCCGCGCACCGACCAGGCCGCCCGCGATGGCCGCCGTGGTGTCGGTGTCGTTTCCCGCCCGGACCGCCTGCTCGAGCGCGGCGGAAAGGTGACCCGGATCGGTGTGATCGGTGGTCGAGATCGCCCACCAGGCCGTCTGCAGGGCGTGGACGACCCAGCCGTTCCGGGCGAAGTCACCGGGCCCGCCCGTCTCGGCGGCGTCCAGGAGCCGACCCCACACGGCGCGCTCGGCGGCGTCGGTGGTCTCGAGGTACAGCCTGGGGCCGTCGAACGTGCCCGTCAGTACCGCATGCCGGATCGCGAACGACCACAGTGCGCACGCCTGCGCCGCCTGCGGGTCGGCATGGGTGAGGTCGGATACCCGGCGCGCGGCGTCGACACACGCGTGGGCGTCGTCGAGGTACCGCAGCGCGACCGGCGCGGTGCGCATCAGGGACCCGTTACCACCGGTGTGTCCCGTCCGGATGTGCAGATCCGTGGCGACCGCCGTCATCGACGTACCGGTCGCGTCGGCGCGCGAGAGCACCTGTCGGGTCTGGTTCCCGATATCTTTGGGATTGCCCGAGTACCACCGCAGGAACCCGGCGGCGACGCTGTCGAGGCCGCGGCCGCGGAGGTCCCCGTCCACGGCCCCGAGTGCGACGGCCACCGCCATCGCGGTGTCGTCCGTCCATTCTCCGGGCTCGAACCCGAACGGCCCACCCCCGCGCATCAGGATCGGGGCGCCGGGCGGCGGGGTGGTGAACTCGTAGCCCGCGCCCAATGCGTCGCCGGCTGCCGTAGCGACCAGAACCCCCTCGATCCGATCCATGATCTCGGCCGGATACGTCCCCATGTCGGTGCCTCCCCCTTGGCGTCGTGCTCGGTCGGAGGTTACGCGCCGGCACCGACAGGTATTGATATATGCGCATTCCCTTATGTATTCTCGGGTTGACCCACCGACCAGGAGGCACCGACTCATGGGCACGTCTGCCGGACACCACCACGGCCATGCCGGACACACACACGAGCACTCCGTCTCGATCGACTCGGATCGGCGCTGGCTGGCCGCTGCGCTGGCCCTGCTGATCGCGTACATGGCCGCAGAGGTCGTCGTCGGCCTGCTCGCGCACTCGCTGGCCTTGATCACCGACGCCGGGCACATGCTCACCGACGCGGCGGCGATCGCACTCGCATTGGTCGCGATGCGCCTCGCGGCGCGGCCGGCCCACGGCGGTTACACGTACGGACTCAAACGCGCCGAGATCCTGTCCGCGCAGGCCAACGGGACCACGTTGCTGCTGCTGGCCGCCTACTTCGTCTACGAGGGCATCCGCCGCCTGATCGCGCCGCCCGAGGTGCACGGTGCGCTCGTGCTGATCACCGCTCTGGTCGGCGTCGTGGTGAACCTGGCCGCTACGTGGTGCATCCGCCGCGCAGACCGGTCGAGCCTCAATGTCGAGGGGGCGTACCAACATATTCTCAACGACCTGTTCGCCTTCATCGCGACGGCGATCGCGGGCGCGGTCGTGTGGCTCACCGGTTTCGCCCGGGCCGACGCCCTTGCCGCCCTCGTCGTCGCCGTGCTCATGCTCCGCGCCGGGTGGGGGCTGGTGCGGGCCTCAGCGCGGATCTTCCTCGAAGCGGCGCCCGAGGGCATCGATCCGGATGCGGTCGGTCGGGAGCTGGTGCGGCTCGATGCTGTGGTCGAGGTCCACGACCTGCACATCTGGGAGATCACTTCGGGCCAGCCCGCGTTGTCGGCACACGTCCTCGTGGAACCCGCCGCGGACTGCCATGCCGTGCGGACGACCATCGCCCAGGTGCTCTACGTCGAACACCACCTCGAGCACATCACGTTGCAGGTCGATCACTCCGGATCGGCCGCGCATCCTGCCGGACACGACACCCACGCGCTGGAATCCGACGAGCACGGGCACGCTCACGCGGGTGAGGCGAGCGACCCCTCCGTGGCCCACGCCGACGGTCACCATGCCGAGCAACACTGCTCCGCTCCACACGGGCGGCCGTTCCGCGCGGACCCCGTCGAACCCGTCTGACAAGGGCGGACCGACCCCAGAATGGAACGTGTTACAGTGGGGCGGTTCGGTCCGCGGCCGACGTCGACCCCGCAGTATCGAGGCGACGGCGGTGGTGCACAATCACCGGTGACGACCAGCGAAGGAGCCGCATTGCAGACCTCCGCCCACGATCCCGCCGACGATACCGAGGCACCCGCTCGCACCGACGACGCCGCGGGCCCAGCCCAACCCGTCGGTACCGCGAGCACGTCCTCCGCCGCGTCGGACCGCGGCGCATCATCCGACGACGAACCCGACGGGGCGGCCCGCGAACGCCGTCGCCGGATCCGCACCGAGCGGGCAGCTGCAGCAACGCCCAAGACGATCACGTTGTCGGTCTCGCGCGCCACGGCGGTGCTCGGTGCCCTGTGCGCAGTGCTCGCGATCGCGGCCGTCGTCTTCGCGGGGCTCTGGCTGTCGGAACGGTCCGACGCGCACGACGCGACCAACCGGCTCGCCGCGATCGACGCCACCAATGCACAGAACAAGCACGCCGAAGACGTGGCCAGCACGTACGCGATCGGCGCCGCCACCATCGACTACCAGAATCTCGCGGCCTGGGAGAAGACACTCGTGGCCAACACCAGCCCCGAGCTGTCCAACACGTTGCAGCACGCAGCGTCGCAGATGGAGCAGATCTACTCGCCCGTGCAGTGGCAGTCCACGGCGACTCCCATCGCCGCAGTGGCCACATCGAATCAGAACGGCGTGATCACGGTGAACGTCTTCGTCAGCGTCATCACCAAGACCACCCAGACGCCGTCCGGAATGCCGTCCACGGCCACCTATGCGGTGACCGTGGATACCAAGCAGAACTGGTTGATCACCGACGTCCGGGGCATCGACTCGGCGCTCCCGAAGTAGCGGCCGGTCAGGGCTGGCCGGGCAGCAACTGCACCATCAGGCCCTCGCCCTCGGCCAGCAGCGTGCCATCCTCCGTGGTGAGCCTCGACCTGATGAACGTCTTGCGGCCCTCGACCCGATCCACCCGCCCCTCGATCACCAGCGGAGTGTTCAGCGGCGTCACCTTGCGGTAGTCCACGTGCAGGTACGCGGTGCGGCTGATCGGGCGCTTGGCGGCGTACACCACCATTCCGAAGTTGTCGTCGAAGATCAGCGGCAGCACCCCGCCGTGCGCGACCCCGCCACCGCCCAGGTGGTAACGCCGCAAAACGCCACGGGCCCGCACCGATTCGGCGTCGAACTTATCCACCCGCCACGGCGGCATCAGCAGGCTGCCGCGACCAGGCAGCTCCATGACCCGGCCGGCGGGTCCACGGCCCTCGGGCGCCTCGTACGGAGCGAGCGTGTCGACGAGGCTCTGCGCCTGCTGCAGCGCGGACTCGTAGACATCGGCGGGGGCGTCTGCGGAGACCGCGAGATCCTGCAGGCGGCGCATCGTCTCGACGAAGGGACCGAACGCCGGGGGCGGGGTGGCCGGCGTGAAGCGCGGGAAGTCGCTTCTCTTGTCGGTATTCTCGGTCGTTTCGAGCGATTCGGTCATGGATCGACTGTACTCAGCAGCAATCCGCTGGTCGGCACGCCGGTGCCCGCCGTGACCAGAACCGCTCCAACATCGGCCACCTGATTGACGGCCGACCCGCGCACCTGCCGGACCGCCTCGGCGATGCCGTTCATTCCGTGGATGTACGCCTCGCCCAACTGCCCACCGTGCGGGTTCAGCGGGAGTTCCCCGGTCAGTTCGAGCCGGCCGTCGGCGATGAAGTGGCGCGCCTCACCGCGGCCGCAGAACCCGAGCTCCTCGAGCTGCATGAGCACATAGGGCGTGAAGTGGTCGTAGAGGATCGCCACGTCGACGTCGGCGGGGGAGAGCCCGGCCTGCCGCCACAGCTCGCGAGCGACGACACCCATCTCGGGAAGCCCCGCGATGTCGTCGCGGTAGTAACTCGTCATGACGTACTGGTCGGGGCCGCTGCCTTGCGCCGCCGCCGCGATCACTGCGGGTGGCGGGGCGAGGTCCCGCGCGCGCTCGACGCTCGTGATCACCAGTGCCACCCCGCCGTCGGACTCCTGGCAGCAATCCAGGAGCCGGAGCGGCTCGGCGATCCAGCGGGACGCCTGGTGTTCCTCGAGCGTGATCGGCCGCCCGTGGAACCAAGCCTTGGGATTGGTCGCGGCGTGCGCCCTGTCGATCACGGCGATCCGTCCGAAATCCGTGCTGTCCGCACCGTATTCGTACATGTACCGTCGGGCGGACATGGCGACGGTGGCGGCCGGGGTCGCGATGCCCATCGGATAGTGGAAGCTGTTGTCCACCCCGTTGGTGTTCACCTGCTGCGCCGCCGCGGTGGACACCCGGCCGAACCGCTGACCGGAGCGTTCGTTGAAGGCGCGGTAGGCGACCACCACGTCGGCCACGCCCGTCGCCACCGCCATCGCGGCCTGCTGCACCGTGGCCGCCGCCGCCCCGCCACCGAAGTTGATCCGGCTGAAGAACCTCAGTGAGTCCAGCCCGAGCTCGCGAGCCACCGCGATCTCGCTGCTCGTGTCCATCGTGAACGTCACGAGCCCGTCCACCGATCGGGGCGGCAGCCCCGCGTCGTCGAGCGCGGCACGGATCGCCTCCACCGCCAGCCGCAGCTCGCTCCGCCCCGAGTCCTTGGAGAACTCGGTGGCCCCGATGCCCGCGATAGCCGCGCGGCCCGACAGTCCCGTCATGCGGGCAGCGCCAGTGCCACAGTGCCCGTGATGTGGTCGCCCAGAGCGTCCCGCGCCGTGACGGACACGACGATGCGCTGCTCGCCGCCCACGGTGACGCTGTCGGTGACCCGCCCGCTGAAGGTCAGCGTGTCGTAGGCGTAGCAGGGGACCCCGAGCCGGATCGCGATCGAACGCACCAGCGCGTCGGGCCCCGCCCAGTCGGTCACGTACCGCTGCACCAGCCCGTTGTCGGTGAGGATGTTGACGAACACGTCCTTCGAGCCGCGCGCCCGCGCCGCGTCGCGGTCGTGGTGCACATCCTGGAAGTCGCGGGTGGCGAGCGCGGACGCGACGATGAACGTCGGGGTCGCCTCGACGACCAGTGCGGGCAGTTCGGTGCCGACGGGGGCGTCCTGCAGGCGCAGCGTTGCAGGGGTCGTCCCTGGTGTCTCGGTAGTCATGCCACCTCCCAGGCGGGCAGGGTCGTCTGGTCGTCGATCCGGAGGAACACCGCGCGCACCGCGAGCCCGACGTGCACTCGGTCGGGCTCCACGTCGATCAGCTCGCCCAGCACCCGAACGCCCTCGGGCAACTCCACGAGTGCCACGACGAACGGCAGGCGCTTGCCGGGCACCGGCGGGTGATGGTGCACCACATAGCTGTAGACCGTCCCGAGGCCCGACGCGACGGTGCCCCGGACATTTTTTTGCGGACCGCTCTTACCGGCCCCCCGTGCCGGGTTTGTACGAACTGCTGGAAACGGCACGCTCCCCACGATTGACGGGTGA
>CAJCHX010000419.1 GCA_903970215.1 Acidobacteriaceae bacterium | reverse complement strand
GGCGGCACACCCGCCACCGCCGAGCTGACCTGCGAGGTGGGATGGCCAGCCGCGCCGGGACTACCGCCGTGCCCGTGTCGCGCCGCCGTCTGACCCGAACCTCCACCGCCGCCCGCCAGCAGGGCGACGATCAGGCCCGCCCCGCTCGCTGCAGTGAGCAACGCGGCTCCGATACGCCGATGGCGCCTCTGTCGAGCCCGCGCGTCTTCGATCACGCCGGCCTCGACATCACGTTCGGACTCAGCTGGGACTGCGTGACTTTGAACGGTCATAATGTGCTAGCCTAAGTAGCACATTGCTTGCTGTCAACCTCGACCGTGATGATCCGGCTGCGCTTCACGAGCAAGTCGCCGCCGAGATCCGTCGGTCGATCGCCGAGGGCGACGCGACCCCGGGCGAGCGGCTTCCGCCAGCGCGTCATCTCGCCGCGGTGATGGGCGTCAACAGCAACACCGTCCTACGAGCGCTCCGCGCGCTGCGTGATGAAGGCCTGATCGAGATGCGTCCCCGTCGCGGTATCCGCGTCATCGGAACCCCGGCCCAAAGCGAGGTCCAAGGCAAAATCGCTGAACTCGTCCAGCTCGCGCGGCAACACGGATACACCCGCGCTGACCTAGTTCAAATGGTGGCCAACTCCTCACCGCAGTAACCCAGGCTCATGCTGCTAGCGGCGAGACGGCTCGGGAAGGGCGACGCAACCATGCTGACCGGCCAGTACGTTCCTTCGTCGCGACTGAGGTGATGCTCGGTAGGCGCCTTCAGCAGCGGAGGCGCGCCCGCGGTTGGCAAACAGGGGATTGGTTACGAGAGAGTCTCGCGTGCGAGCGGCAGTATGCGCACCGTCTTGACCGCCGCAAGACGCCGACGAACGAGGGCTGTCAATTTCTGGGCCGGAGCGTGATGAGCAGGCCGTGAAACAGCACGACTGCTCCGATCATCCACAGGCCCCGCCCCCCCAAGCGGTCCCCGCGCCGACGGACTTCTATCCCAGCGAGGAGCATCACGGCGCCCGGGATCAGATAGGCCAGCTTGTGGATCAGGCTTGGAGGCCCGGCGCAGTCGTTCTCGCACAGCGGCGATAGAGCCCATTGGAGCAGGACCACGATCATCAACGCTAGGAAAACGAGGTGGGCCAATCCCGCGCCCCACCCGTTCGACGCCGAATCGTTCTCGTCGCTGTCCATGACGAGGGGATCGGCAAAAACCGACTTGGTAATGAGGCCCCTCGTCGTGACGGCCATAAATGCCCGTGCACCTGCTCCCGTCGCCGAGCGAGGTGCCGGCGCCCGACGCGTTCGGCAGCGATCCTAGGTAGACAGCCGAGAGCGCGCCTTCCGTTTGATTGCGAGCGTCAGGTTCGCGATGGCAAAGGATCGTCATGCGACGCGCTTTGGTCGATCGACCCCTCCATGCCTGGGCGTTAAACACCGTTCAAACGAGCGTTCCGGGTCGTCGCGAAAGTGGTTGACCGGCGTTGCGCCGCATTGCTTGCTATTGAGCCGTCGGCCGAGAGAGCGGCCGTCGACGTGACGATGGGCGCGCGCAGCGCAGCGGCATCGAACGGCCCACTTGCAAAGCCGGATTACGCGCCGGCCGTTGCTCAGCGGACGTGCAACGCCCACTGAACGATGACCGCCTTGGGACCGCTGCCATAATGCAAGGTCACGAGATGATCACCCGCAGCGAGCGGCGCAATGACGACTCCCTCGCCGACCGCGAAGGAGTGGCCGGCAGCGGCGGGCTGGTGTGTGGTCTTGGGCTGATGAACCGAAAACGGTCCCACGCTGACCTTGTGGTCGTTGAGCTGCGTCGTGGCACCGTCGACGGTGAGAGTGGTCGTGTCGGTCACGCTGCCTAGTGCCCTGGCCGCGCAACGGGCAAGCTCGGCAGCGGTGGTGCCGTCCGGGTGATCGCCGGGAACGGTCGAGCACTCGGCGCTCGGTCCGCCGACGTACAGGGTCGTACCGGCGGCGATCGAACAGTCATAGTGGACGTGATGACTGCGGGTCACATCGTTCAGCAGACGGCCGGGGCGACCCTTCACGGTCACCGGCTGGCAGTCCTTCTGGCCCTCTGGGTGCGTGAACGTCGTCTGCCAGTAGACGGCCAACCAGCGCTGATAAGTGGCCTGTCCGGTGGTACCGGTCAGAGGCACGAATGGACTAGCGGGCTTGGCCAGCGCCGCATTCGTCGCGGTCCCCAGCACCGCCACCAATGACGCACCAGCCAACACCAGACATCGACCTGCTCGGGCCCCGAAAAACCGCACCATGCATCCCTTTCCAGATCGATGAGTGCATCACAGCTGGCCGGTCATGGTAATGCTGCGTCGCCGCCCGCGGCGGCTTCGCCAAACCCCGACGGGCGCAGACCGTGCCGGCGCGCGATCGCTTACTTGTCCCGCCCCAGGGCGATGCCACGACTGCTTCGCGACGGTTCCGCGCATTCGCGGGTACTCCCTTTCGTCGCAGACGACGTGCTGATACAGGCGGCAGGAAACGCCAGATAGGCTCCGGCGATGCCGGTCGTCTCCATCCCACTCGGTGAAATCGTCGACTGGGACAGCTTTCACGACACGTTCGCGCGCGTCCTCGGCTTTCCCGACGTCTACGGGCGCAACATGAACGCCTGGATCGATTGCCTCACCTACGAGGACGACGGCATGACGACCTTCCCGCTCGCCGCCGGCGAAGTCCTCACGTTGCAACTAGAGGACTTCAAAGCCTTCCGGCTGCGCTGCCCCGAGATCTGCGAAGGGCTGCTCGACGGCGCCGCCTTTGTCAATTGGCGCAGGCTCGAGACGGGAGAGCGAGCGATCCTCGCGCTCGCCTACCACTAGCCGACCCCCGACTGCCGATGGACCGAGGGTCGTAGCCCCAATCGTCATGGTCCGTCTACCTGCACTCGTCCCGACCCACTGATTCGCGCAGGCTCAGGGCTGCGCGGCCGCCGGCAGCCCCGGGTGTAACGACCTCGAGGACGGCGATCAGCGCTCGACGACGACGACGAAGTAGTCCGAACGAATTCTCGCTGTGCCGTCATCGGCTGAGTTGAACCGAGCGACGAGGTCCCGGAATGCCGCGATGAACTCGTCCCATTCCCCGCGCGGCTCGAGCGTCTCGCGCGCGCTGACGAACGGGCCGAAGTTCTCGGCGTACTCACCGACGGCGTCGTCGAGTGACTCAAAGTCGAAGTCCACGATCTGCCGCTCAATCGACGGCGTGACATCAACGGCGCCGAACACGTCGTTGATGTGGCCTTCGACCCCCCAGAGCGGCGGTGGTTGTACCCCGGGTGGGGCCGGCATGAACGTCCCGGTGAGCGTGAACATCTCGCCGACGAACCCGTCGTTGACCCACGTGGTCATGGCAATCCGGCCACCCGGGCGGCAGACGCGAACCAACTCGGCAGCGGTGCGTCCGTGATCGCGAGCGAACATGGCGCCAAACGTCGAGGTCACGCAGTCAAAGCTGCCGTCAGCGAATGGCAGCTCCTGCGCATCACCCTCAATCCATTCGACTTCCACGCCGGCCTCGGCAGCGCGCCGCCGAGCGTGCGTGAACAGCTCCGGCGTGATGTCCAGACCGACCACCTCGGCACCGAGCCCTGCGGCGGGGATCGCGACGTTACCTCCGCTTCCGGTGCCCACATCAAGCAGCCTGACCCCTGGCCGGACCCCCACTCGGTCAATGATCAACTGACCGACCGGGGCGATCAACCGGGCGAAACTGTCCCAATCGCCCGAAGACCACGTGGCTCTCGCCCGAACGCGAAAGCTGTCCAAGCCGTCCATCAATCGAAGCTAACAGACGCCATCGGCACCGCTCAAGCACCGAACACACTTCGACAGAAGTCAGAACACCTCGGGATGTGCCGGTCGTCCTACCTGCATCCGTCGCGATGGAAGTCGGAGATGCCTGCGCTGCTGTGACGGAGCGTTAGGAGCCGACTAACCCTGCCGCTGAGGACGCAGCCGCCGGCACGTTCATCTCAGGCGGCTTCACGTGGAGGACTTGACTACTGCGAGGCTCGATGTATCGTGCCGCGTAGTAATGGCCTCGGATCTCTCACAGCGCGGAGTGTTGGTGCTGACGAGCCTGGCCGGCGGGTCTAAGCACGGGTACGCGCTGATCAAGGACATCGAGCAGTTCGCTGGCGTCACGCTCGGTCCGGGAACGTTGTACGGGGTCTTGGCGCGGTTGGAAGATGGCGGTCTGATCAGGGCTCTGCCGGCCGATGAGCGCCGTCACCCGTACGAGATCACCGCGGCGGGAACGGCAGCGCTCACCGACCAGCTCCAGCGCGATCATGCCATCGCCCGCATCGGGCTC
>CAJCHX010000418.1 GCA_903970215.1 Acidobacteriaceae bacterium | reverse complement strand
TCGGCAAGCGGCGGAGATGGTTCGTTGAGTTGCGTCCGACGGACTGGTCGAAGATCCCCGCCTGGGGCGGCCGCCGACCATGACCGCCGCCGAGGTCGAAGACGTGGTGGTCGCAACGCTCGAGCCGGTCGAGCGGGGTGGCGCCAACGATGCGGACGGGGCGGGCGTTCGCGCGGGCTAGCCAGCCGTCGAACTGGGCGGTGAAGTCCGCCGGCGACACGAAGCTCCTCGCCGGCATGAACGACGTCTCGAACCAGCCGTTGCGCCGCTCAACGAACTCGTTCGACTCGGGGTCTTTCGGGCCGAGCAGCACAACCCTGGTCGCCAGCGTGCCGGCGAATGTCGCGACGCCTTCGGCCAGACGCCGTCCCCGGCCGATGCCCCCCTCGTTGTCCCAGATCAGCCGGCGCGGGACCCGGCCGAGTTGGCAGAGCAGCTCCCACGACCCCAAACAACAGATCCGCCGTCGTCCGGGTCGGGATCATCCGGCCGAGCATGAACCGCGAGTGCGTCGCGGTGATCACCAGCACCGGCAGCAACTTGGCCGTGCCGTCCTCCAGCGGGATCTTCCGAGGGGGGAACCACAGGTCACATTGCGCGGCGTCGCCCGGCTCCCAGACCAGCCGGTCCGCAGGGTCGAGCAGCCCGGTGCTCAGGACGGAGACGTTTCACGTTCTGGCGGAACCACGTGACCGACCCGGTCCAGCCGACCCGCTCCCGCGATCACCACTGCGCAAGAGCGGTGGCCTCGGAGGGTCCGCCGCGCGACGAGCGGCAGCGGGCCGGCAGCTCCGGCTCCTCGACCAGCAGCTCCCGGACCCGGGCTTCGAACGGCGTGAAATCGTCGCCGCCGGCAACCATTTCGCCGGGCCTGCAGCCTCTCTAGTGTCCTGAATCGTTAGGCAGGATACCGGGTGGTGGGCGCGAAGTCTGTCGTTGAGCGACGACGATGAAGGTCGGCATGGGTCGAAGTGACGTGAAGCGACGAGGACCGTGATGTCCTCCAACGCTCGTCGCAGCGACCGAAGCCGGCGCAGGCGCTTGCGTTGCGCGCCGGATCGTCTTGGCCGGCGCCAACGGCCGTTCGAACAGCGACATTGCGGCGGAGTTGGGGGTCAGCCGTCGACGGTCGGCAGGTGGCGTGGGAGGTTCGCCGCATCGGGTGTCGACGGCCTGCACGACCATCCTCGACTGGGTCAGCCGCGCAAGATCACCGACGCTGACATCGAACGGGTCATCGTGACCAACCTGGAGTCCAGGCCGGCCGACGCAACCCACTGGTCGACACGGTCGATGGCGAAAGTGACAGCGTTCAACCAGACGGCGATCTCGAGGATCTGGCGAACCTTCGGGCTCAAGCATCGAACGGTGACGTCTCAGATCCACTCAGCCCAGGTCCAGTCGGGGTCGTCTGCCCCGCATTTGCCCCGCATCCCACGACGTCCAGGGTCGTCCGACGAAGCCCCGCACTTCGCCGACCTGCATGTTTGCACTTCCTTAGACGACCTTGGACCCCCTCCGGGGTGCTTCCCAGGCTGAGAACGCGGGTTCGATTCCCGTCGCTCGCTCTCGGAGAAAGTCCTGGTCAAGCGCCTGTACGGCGGCGAGGGTTGCGTCCAACTCGGGGCTTCGTGCCACAAACGTGCCACTCCGGTCCGGACTCTGTCTACGACCGGGGGCGCCCGACGGGCAGCCTGCTTCGAAGCGCTGACGGCATCCGAAGCATGCGGCGCCGGAGAGCGCAGGCGTGCTGTAGGTCGCCGGGTGAGCTGAGCCCGACCGGGGCATCAGTCTATTGACGGGCCGTCCCCGTCGGCCTCGGCGAGCTTGGCGAGCGCCTCGGCAATGGCCCGGTCTCGGTCGGCCGTGGAGTGCTGGTATCGGAGCGCGGCGTCGGGGCTGGCGTGGCCCATGCGGGCCATGAGCTCTCTTGTCGACGCCCCGGTGCCGGCAGCCCAGGTGTTTCCGGTGTGGCGGAGGTCGTGAAGGTGGAGGTCGGGTCGGCCGGCTGCGAGGCGGGCCCGTGCCCATTGCTTCTGTAGAACGTGCGGGCGTAGGGGGCCACCCTTCTCGCCGGTGAAGACGAGATCGTCGGGGGCCGTGCCCGTGAAGTCATCCAGATGCTGGCTAAGCACAGGGAGAAGGTGTGGAGGGATGCTGACTGTGCGTCGTCCCGCGACGGTCTTGGGCTGTTTGATCCCCAGGCGGCCATCGCGCATCTGTTGCAGATTGTTCACGACATTCACTGTCGCCAATTGGAGATCGAGGTCCCGGCGTCGGAGTGCACATAGCTCGCCCTTGCGGAGGTGACACCAGGTGGCGAGCAGGATTAGTGAGCGGAGCCTGGGCGGCATCGCCGCGGTGATGGTGACTACATCGGCTGGGGTCGCGATTGGCCGCTCGGGGGGGGCGTTCGATCCCCCCGCCTTCGACCCGACAGGGGGACCGGGCGATGAGGTCGTCGGCGACGGCGACGTTGCAGATCGTCCTGAGTAGTCGGTAGGCCTTGGCCGCGGTCGATGGATGTGTTCGGGCGAGCCGGCCGTACCATGCGCGCACCGTGGCAGGGGTCAGCTTCCCGATCTCGATGTCGCCGAGAACGGGCAGTATGTGGCCGTCAAGCAATCCCCGGTAGGTCTCGATTGTGCGGTCGGCGAGGACTCGCTCGGCAAGGGTGCGGTTGGCGTAGTCCCTCAGCGAGATTCGCCCGGCGCGGTGATCGACGAACTGACCATGCGCCTGGTCGGTCCTCACGACCGCGAGCCACGCTGCGGCGTCGCCTTTCGATTCGAAGGTCCGCAGTGCCGTTATCAGCTGACCGCCATTGGTGCGGTAGCGGGCTTGCCAGCGACCACTCGGCAGCTTGCGAAGGACTTCTTTGATGGAGAATGGAGTAGTGTGCAAAGTAGGATCCAAGACCATCTGGGCAAAGCGGACTGTGTGCCGGTGGACGTTTCTGGCCTCAACTCGGAGCAGGTACAGACCGTTCAAGGATTTGTTGATAGCCTTGGAAATCCCTCGGTGTTTATTGTCGGAGCAGGAGATGATGGGGAGCAGTAAAAATGGGTTCAACTTTTGAGGTGGATGAAGACAACCATTGGTTTGCGGCGAACTGGCTGTTCAACTTTCTGCTGGAATGCATCTCGGAGAGTGACTTGCCGCACGCCGTAACGTTGATGGCAGAGCAGCATAGAGAGTATGGATTTGGTTACCTTCGAATCTCAGAGTTGCCACCCGACGATCAAGCTGCTTTGAGGACGTACATGCGCGATCGTTTGTGGATGGTCGCAGATGAGAGATTGCCCGCAGACATGAAAGCGCGGGACGAGGTTCTCAAAAGAATTGGGCGGCTGGTCGAGATGGTTTCTTGATGCTCGGCGGCCTGAATGAAAGCGTAGCCTCTGTAGAGTCGTGCGCTACCTGGGGTGGCTGGGTTGGTGTGTGGACCGTCGAGATTGGTGGCACGGGAGGAGATCTCCCGTGGGTGTTCGACTTGGACTGTCGGGTCGTGCCATCGCCCGGTGGATCGATCGGCACTACGCGGTGGTGAACCGGGTGATTGAACGTAAGCGTTCACGTCTGATCGCGCGGTCTGTGAGGGTCCACCACGGAGCGCGCGATGGGTTGGTAGACCGTTGGCGTGCCCGGCCCGTCGTTGGAGGAACAGTTGGCGGAGGCGTTGGCCGCGATCGGGGTGTTGCGGGCG
>CAJCHX010000417.1 GCA_903970215.1 Acidobacteriaceae bacterium | reverse complement strand
CCGGATCTGCTCGACGAGCCAGTCCCGCCACGCCTTGGCGATCAGGTCCACTTCTGTGCCACCGGCCGCAGTCGGGACGAGCAGCTCTCCGTCGCGACTGAGGTAGCCCGCGCCGACGACGCCGTCGAAGAACGACGTGAGCACGCCCTCCGGGATCCGGATCCGGCGCTCCACATCGGCCTGGGTCACGGGAATTCCGAAGAACCTCGACGGAATGCCCACTCGCAGCACGCCCCACGCGGTCGGTACGTCCAGCGGGCTTCCCGACTGCGCCAACGCCTGCGCGAGCGCGCCCCGGCCCCGGCGGCGCAGCACGCGGCCGATGATCGTTTCGAGCTGCACCTCCGAGCTGCCGGCCTCGGGCATCCCGAAGCCCTCCGACGGGCCGCGTGCGGAGTCGCTGGCGGCCTCGCGCATCTGCACCTGTGGCAGGAAGAACGCCAGGACGAACGCGAGCAGCGCGACCGGAACGACCCACAGGAACACCCCGTGCAGCGTGACGGCGTAGGCGTGCACGATCGGGTCCCTCTGCGCCGCGTCGAGCGCGCGCAGCCGAAGCGGTTCGGTGGCGACCGACGGGTCCTTGATCCGGGCCTGGATCAGGGCGGCGGGAAGCTCGGTCTTGAGCCGGTTGGAGTACAGCGTGCCCATGATCGAGGCTCCGAACGAGCTGCCGAGCGTGCGGAAGAACGTGACCGCCGACGTGGCGGTGCCGAGGTCGCGATAGCTGGCGGTGTTCTGCACCACCAGCGTCAGGACCTGCATGATCAGGCCGATCCCGGCGCCGAGGACGAACATGTACAGCGAGCTGAGCAGGATGGAGGTGTGCTCGTCCAGCCGCGACAACAGGAACAGTCCGAGGGCGATCACCGCCGACCCGGCGATCGGGAACGCTTTGTACTTGCCCGTGCGCCCGACCACGCTTCCGGACAGCAGCGCCGTGATCAGCAGACCGACCACCATCGGGAGCGTGCGGACCCCGGATGCGGTGGCCGACGTGCCCTGGACGTACTGGAGGTACGAGGGCAGGAACGTCATCGCCCCGAGCATCGCGAAGCCGACGATGAACGACAGGATCGACGCGATGGTGAAGACCTTCTGGCGGAACAGGTGCATCGGCAGGATGGGTTCGGCCGCACGGAGTTCCACGAACACGAAGATCACCAACGCGATCACCGAACCGATGAACAGGGCGATGATGGTGGCCGAGTCCCACGCGTACTGAGACCCACCCCAGGACACGCCGAGCGTCAGCCCGACCGCGCCGAGGGACACGAACACCAGGCCCAGGTAGTCGATGCTCGACCGCACCTTCTCGGTGGCGCCGGGAATCGTACGGATGGCCATCGCGACGACGATGATCGCGAACGGAACGTTGACGTAGAACGCCCAGCGCCAGGACAGGTGGTCGGTGAACAGGCCGCCGAGTAGCGGGCCGATCACTGTGGTCACACCGAACACGGCGCCCAGCGCCCCCTGGTACTTGCCGCGCTCGCGCAGGGGGATCACATCGGCGATGAGTGCCGTTGCGGTGACGGTGATTCCGCCACCGCCGATGCCCTGCACGGCGCGCGCCGCGATGAGCATCTCCATATTGGTCGCGAGCCCGCAGAAGAACGAGCCGACGATGAACACCACCACCGACGTGATCAGGACGTTCTTACGGCCGTAGAGGTCGCCGAATTTGCCGGCGAGGACGGTGGATACCGTCTCGGCCAGCATGTATGCGGTGACCACCCAGGTCATGTGCCCGGCGCCGCCGAGATCGCCGACGATGGTCGGCAGAGCGGTGGAGACGATGGTCTGGTCGAGTGCCGCGAGCAGCATCCCGATCATGATCGTGACGAAGATCAGGTTGCGTCGCGCCACGGAGATCGCCGGGCGCTGTTGGGATTCGGGTACGGCGGTGGACGTGGACATCGACACTCCGTTCGTCGGGGGAACAGTATTCCGGCGGTGTCGCGGTCCTGGGCGAAAACGCCGGATCGGATCCGTCGTCCGGCGGTCCCTGCGACAGTCCTGCCGCCTCGCCACGCTCGTCGGAGAGGGCTCGCGCTACCTGTGGCCGGAGCGCTACGACCTGCGCCGGATCCCCGTCGTCGACCCCGTCCCGGTCTACCCGCTCTCGGTGATCTGGCGGGCGGACAACCCGCATCAGACCGCGGGGACTACCACCACGACGGGCTGGTGGGTCACGGGAACAACGAGAGATGCCGCGATGTAACACTGTTCGCCCGCTTCGTGGTGCAACGCCAGCGCCAGCGCCGC
>CAJCHX010000416.1 GCA_903970215.1 Acidobacteriaceae bacterium | reverse complement strand
GGGTGGTGCTCGCAGCGATCGCCGCGAGCTCGTCTGCGATCGGTGCCGTGCCGAGCCTCTCTACGGTGTCCGTATCCATGAAGCTGCGGTAGAGCGCGCCGATCTTCGCCGCGTTCGAGTCCGCCTCGGCGGCGTCGGTGTCCGCTGCGCACTCCTCGACGATCTCGCGCACGTGCTGCTCGGCGGCGTCCCGGAGCGCATAGAACGCCCCGTCGCTGGAGCGGTCGGCAGGTATCTCGTGCTGGTCCAGCCATCGGCCGTTGACGTGCCCGAACAGGTCGTCCTGTACGCGGACGTCGGGGGAGAGGTACTGCAGGTCGATACCGGAGGCGTAGTCAGTGGATTCCACCCGTCCATCCTGCCAGCGGCTGTGTCGCAACCGCGCATGAAGTGTGATGCAGGTTACTGTTCCGAACGGGCGGGAAGCTACCGGCCGGTCGGAAGAGAGGCACGGATGAAGCGGATCGGGCGGGGGCCGGGTGTGGCCACGCGAGTGATGACCGTGCTGGTCGCGGTGGTAGCGGTGGTGGTGGCGCTGACGGTGCCGGGGGCACCGCGCGCGGCGATCGTCGCCCTGACGACGCCCTTCGCGCACCGTTCCGGTGCCGCGCCGACCGGCACCGGACTCACGGAGCAGGCCTGGGTGGCGGCACACGACGGACCGACGAAGTACCCCGGGATGGCGGTCGACTGGGACGTTCCCATCCGCATGTCGGACGGCACCGTGCTGCGGGCCAACGTCTACCACCCGGCCGACGCGGGGGGCCGCGCGATCACCACCAAGATGCCGGTGATCGTCAACCTCACGCCCTACACCAAGCTGATCAGCGCAATCGCCGAGGCGGCGGTCAACACCCCGGTACTCAGCCCCGCGTTGATCTGGGTGCTCAACCAGCTGAACTTCGCCGGTACCCCGATCGCCGGCGTCGACCAGTTGCGCGATGACCTCAATGGCGGAATGGTAAGCAACTTCGCGTTCGACCCGAAGCTGGTCGAGAACGGATATACGCAGGTCGTGGTGGACGTCCGCGGCACCGGCTACTCGCAGGGCGTCTGGGACGTGTTCGGCAGCCGGGAGCAGCAGGACTCCGTCGAGGTCCTCGACTGGGCCCGCACTCAGCCGTGGAGCAACGGCCGGATGGGCATGACCGGCATGTCGTACTCCGGGATCAACCAGCTGCAGGTGGCCGCGAAACATCCCAAGGGCCTGGACGCCCTGTTCCCGGTGGTGCCCAGCGCGAACCTGGTCCCCGACATCGTCGCTCCCGGCGGCGGTCTCGGTGTCGGCTTCCTCACCCCGTGGCTCGCCCTGGTGAACATCCTCAAGTTCATCCCCGACGTGCGGTCGCTGCTCAACGGCACCTTCGACTGGAAGTGGCTGGCCAGCCGGCTGCAGAATCCCGCGGTGTTCGTGCCCGAGCTGCTGACCGGCGTCTTCTCGCCCACGGTCGGTGGCCTCACTCCCACCACCCGTCAACTGATCGACCCGAACTCGTCCCTGCGGGTGGCCTACCACACCCCGCTGGACCGGATCACCACGCCGACGTTCGCCATCGGCGCGTGGCACGACCTGTTCACCGGCACCGAATGGCAACTGCTGGACAAGCTGACCGCCCTGCCCGCCAGCGAGAAGAAGCTGGTCATGTCGGACGCGTACCACGCGACCGTGACCAGCGATATGGGCAAGCCCGGCGCGCCGCCCCGGTCCGACGTGTTGCAGATGGCGTGGTTCGACCACTGGCTCAAGGGCGTCGACAACGGCATCGACCGGTACTCACCGGCCACGATCCACCGCCTCGGCGACGGCTGGTGGCAGGGGCCGACGTTCCCCGAGCCCGGTCAGACGTATCAGCGGATGTATCTGTCGTCCCTCCCATCGGGTTCGGCGCCGGGTTCGTTGTCCGACGGGTCGCTGCGCCGGTCCGCGCCGGTGCGCGCCGCAGTGCAGACAGTCGGCCCGGGCATCTCCACGCTCTGCTCGAACGACACCGCCCAGGCCATGTTCGGGCTCCTCGTGTTCCAGGGCTGCTACGGCGACAACCGCCTCGCGGAGACCAATGCGCTGACCTTCACGTCCGCCCCGGTCTCGAAGGGCACCGTGATCTCCGGCCCGATCGACCTGCACGTGCTGACCAGGCTCGATGGGACGGACGGATACTGGAGCGTGATGGTCACCGACGTGGGACCCGACGGCCGCTCCGCGGTGATCAGCTCCGGTCAACTGACCACGTCGCTGCGGCAGATCGACGACGCGGCGAGTCTTAAGGCGCCGGACGGCGACTACACCGCGCCGTCGTATCTGCTCGACATCTACCACCGCGAGCTGGTGAAACCGGGTGAGACGGTCCCGCTCGACATCGGCACCCACGGGACCGATGCCTACCTCGCGCCCGGGCATCGGCTTCGGGTCGACGTGTTCGCGCTGAACCTCATCAAGGGGATGTCGCTGGGACCGGTGACACAGGCGTCCGGGTTGCGGCCGGAGCACCTGGTGATCGACCCGGCGCGGCCGAGCTACCTCGTGGTGCCGTCGAGCCGGCCGCTCGTGTGACGACGACGCCCGTCAGCCGCCCAGCCGGCGGTGCATCTCCCATACCAGGACCTCGGCTCCGTCTCGACCGGCGGTGACGGTCTGTCCGCCTCCCGTGCCTCCGGCTGTCAGACGCACCGCGTCGCCGTCGGACAGCGGGATCGGCCCGCCCACGTCAGAGCCCTCCAGCTCGATCGACCCGCTCGCGACGAAGACGTGGCCG
>CAJCHX010000415.1 GCA_903970215.1 Acidobacteriaceae bacterium | reverse complement strand
TCCGCCACCCGCCGGCGAGTGCTCCCCAGCACCGACATGCCGGGCCTCGCCGACACGCGACATCTCCCGGACGCCGAGTTCGCTCAGGCGTGGGACGCCATCGTCCTCGCCGACGACATCAAGGCGCGACTTGTACGCCAGGCGGTCAGCATCCTCACTCTCCGGCCCGAGGTGCCCTTCGAGCTCCTGCCCCTCCACGGCGTCCTGCTCCTCGTCGGCCCCCCAGGCGTCGGGAAGACAACGGTTGCCCGCGGTCTCGCCGATCGAGTCGCGCAGGTCGTCGGCGGTCTCGGCGACTTCGCCTACATCGAGCTCGACCCGCACGCGCTTACGAGCTCGTCACTGGGACGGAGCCAGCGAGCCGTGGAGCACCTCTTCAGCGAGGTGCTCGAGGAGCAAGCCGCCATCGGTCCTCTGATCGTGCTGATCGACGAGGTCGAGACCATCGCGACCGACCGGTCCCAGCTCAGCCTCGAGACCAACCCGGTTGATGTCATCCGGGCGGTCGACGCGGCGCTCGTCGGCCTCGATCGCCTCGCTCGGAAGTTCAGCAACGTGCTGATCCTGGCCACGAGCAACATGCGCGAGGCGATCGACCCCGCCTTGCGGACACGCGCGGACTTTATTTGCGAGGTGCCCGCACCGGATGCGGCAGCGCGCAAGGCCATCATCCACCAGACGGTGTCGGCCGTGGCCAAGGTCTTCTCGGGCGCACGTCGGTTGCTCCAGCCCGAGGCGCTTCAGACGGCCGTTCGGGCGTCGGACGGCCTCGATGGCCGGCGGCTGAGGAAGGCGTTCGCTGCCGCATGCAGCGTGCGGCCGGAGAACCAGGCCGACCCGAACAAGGTCACCATCGAGGACTTCGTGGTTGCCCTCGAACAGATGCGCTCGGGGGACCTCTCATGACGGTGCACGCCCGCCGCCTCGCCAGTGTTCCTCGCCGCGGACCGATCGACACCTGGCGAGCGATCTGCGATCTCGTGTGCACGGGCGGTGACGCCCGGGCCGAGCTCGACGCGATCGCCGGCGTGGCCGCAGCGCTGATGGCCGAGGAGTACACGCGCGACGAGCCGATCGTGGTCACGGGAACCGGCCCGCAGGTCCGTATCTACACCTTGCACGGCGACCAAGCGATCGAGGCGGACACGTCCGAGGAGCTGCCGCTCAGCCACGACCCGACTGCGGGCTCCTGGGTCCTCTCGCTCCCCTGCGGAGCCGACGACCTCGCCGATGCGCGCGCTGCAGTTGCCGGCGCCGCACACGTCGAAGTTCGGGCACTCGGCCAGGACGTCGGCGAGGCGACGGCATCGACCGTGACCACTACGTCGGCGTCGACCCGCCGACCGGTCATCGATCTCGCCGCACTGGAGCAGTCATGACCAGCGTCGTCGTCAACGTCCACACGCACGCAGCGACTCACGTCGCGTCGAACGTGCTGCGCAGCATCCGGCAGATCATCAAGGGCTGCGGACTCTCGACCGCCAAGATGCTCGACCAGTGGGCCGTACTCGAAGCCGGCGTCGCCACCTGGCTGGAGACCGGCGACCTTGAGGCCCTCATCCTCGAGGTCTACGACCCATCGGATCGGGTCGACGACCGCCGCGGCCGGTTCGACTTCACCATCGACTACTCCTACTACCGCGACGGGGACGGGGAGCTGTGGCTCGATCCCGACACGGTGCGTCGGACCATCCTCAAGAACGGCTCGTACCCGTCCGCGTGCGAGTACCGCTTCGTCGCGACCACGAAGCCTGGTCGGCCGAACGTCGACGGGTGGTCCTCCACCACCCTGCGCTCCACCGCCGGGTTGGAACGCCACACCGTCGGTACAGCCGTCGGCGGCGGAAGCCTCGGGGCATCGCTCGCCTACTACCGGAGGTCCTCCTAGTGCTCACCGTCGATGAGGCATTCAAGAAGTTCAAGAGCCGGCTCGAGATCTCGACCAACGAGCAACAGGCTGCCAGCCGTCGGCAGCGCAAGCTTCGCGAGCAGCTGGACGACCGTCTCGACATCGCGCACGACTTCCTGACGGGCGCGTACGCCCGCGACACCAAGACCAAGCCCCTCCGAGACGTCGACGTCTTCGTCGAGCTCGGGCCCAATGAGCTCAAGTACCGCGATGCGCATCCGGCGGACATCCTCAACAGGGTCCGCGCCGTGCTGGTGCCGCACTACGGCGACGATCGGGTCAGGACCGACCGGCGCTGCGTGCGAGTGGACTACGGACTTGTCCTCGTCGACGACGCGTCCGACGACGTCATGTCCTGCGACGTCGTGCCGGCGTTCGCCAAGGGCGATGCCTACGAGATCCCCGACGACGTGCTGGGCGAGTGGATCACCACAGACCCCCGCGTCCACGCCGAACGCGCCACCGCAGCGAACAAGGCCCTCAGCGGACGGTGGAAGCCCCTCGTAAAGATGGCGAAGAAGTGGAACCAGCACAACGGCGAGCCCATCGAACCGTCGTTCCTGATCGAGGTGCTCGCCCTCCGACTCGTCGACGGACCCTGGGGCGGCAGTTACCCCTACGAGCTGCGCCAGCTCTTCGCCAGTGCCGCCGACCGACTCGCCGACGGCTGGGCGGACCCAGCCGGACTCGGACCAGCTGTAAGCGACTCTCTTGACGAAGATCCGCACAAGATGCAGGTCGCCCGCGATGCGCTCACCGCTGCTGAGGCAGCCTGCACCGAGGCTCTTCGCCTCGACCGCTCGGGCCGTACCGGTGACGCGCTGAGCGAGTGGCAGCGGCTGTTCGGCCCAACCTTCTCGAAGAGCTGATGCAGACGATGACCACACCGACTGAACTGCACGAACGGCAGGGGAGCCCGCGCGGCCTGCTCCTTCAACGGGCGGCCGACGGCAGCCACGTCGTCGCATATCGAATCGAGGCGGTCCGGCTCCTCGTCTCCGTCGGGTTCGGGATCGCTGCGATCGCCGCGACGACGTGGCCAAGCGTCGCCAAGCCGATCGGGGCCGCATCTGCGCTGTGGGCCCTGTTCTCCTTCGCCGTGCTCGCGGTGTGGTCCCAGCATGAAACGAGCGCCGCAGCCCTGGCTCAGGAGTCGTTCGACACCTGGCTCTATGAGCTCCCCTGGACCTTGACCACGAACGACCAGCCGCTGCCGGAGGAAGACCTGCGTCGCCGGTCGCGGCGGTCGACGATTCCGGAGGACCGTCTGTCGACCTGGTACCCGGATGTCAGCGGCATCGCGTCGCCATACGGCGCTCTCGTGTGTCAGCGAGAGAACCTCAGTTGGGACTCCCGGCTCCGAAGCCGGTATGCCACCTTACTCACCATCGCCATCACGACATGGATCTCGATCGGCGTCGCCATCGGCCTCGCCGGCGACCTGAGCGTAAGGGACCTCGTCATCCGATGGTTCGTACCGTCGAGCGCAATCCTGCTGCTTGCTGCGCAGCAGGTTCGCGGACATCGCGAGATCGCCGCGGCGAAGGGACCGCTTGCTGGAAAGGTGCGGGCCGAGCTCGATGCAGCGGACAACAACCCGCTCTCGCCCGACGAGGAGGCTCGGCTATGGCGGCAGTGCCGCATCATCCAGGATGGACTCCTTGCCGCTCGCAAGCACGGAGAGCGCGTTCCGCGCTGGCTCTTCGAGCACTACCGCGACGAGGACGAGGTCGACATGAGGGAGACGGCCGCCGCGACCCGTGAGCGGCTCACCCCGTAGGCCGGATGGCGTACTCAGCGAGTGACACGCACCACGGCAACGGTCACGTTGTCTGGCGCTCCGGCATCAAGCGCGAGTCGCACTAACGCTTCAGCCGATGCCGGCCCGGCTTCGGCCAGTGATGTCGCAATGGCGCGGCGGTCGACGAAGTTCGTGAGGCCGTCCGAGCAGACCAAGATCGTCCGCTCGCCTTCGAGGACGTCTTCGAGCATGTGGGGCTCGACGTCGACCAACGAGCGTCCGCCTCCGAGGGTCTGGGTCACGACATACGGAGGCACCCCAGGCAGGCTGGTTCGGGCTGCCGGTGAGTCGTCGGTGCTCAGCTGCACGAGCTGATCGTCAACGAGCTCCCAGACGCTGGAATCCCCGACGTTCGCGACAACAAGCGCGTGGTCGGTAGCGAGCACCGCGGCAACGGTCGTGCCCATGCCCACGTTGCCGGCGTCGAGGGTGATTGCTCGCACGATCGCCTCGTTCGCCTGACGCACTGCCTTGGCGAGGCTCTCGGCATCGGTCGGACGCGCGCCGACGATGGTGTCAACGGCGATCCTGCTCGCCTCGTCGCCGCTCGGGTGACCGCCGAGGCCATCGGCCACGACAACGAGCGCGGGTGCCTCGACGCAGTGAGACGCTCCGTCGGCCGGCACAGCGCGATTGCTGGACAGAGCACGATCGCGATGGAGTCCTCGTTGCGACGACGAACCATCCCCACATGCGTCGTCCCACTGATCTCGGCGCTCGTCATGGGCGAGTCACGAGGAGCCTGGTGACGCGACGGTCGTCCTTGATCGGCTCGACGGAGCCCGGTCGCTCGCCATCGAGTGGGATCGACCGGCCCGACCGCTCGATCGTGATACCTCCCGGAAGAGCGACGACAGCTCTGTGCGACATCGGTTCCGGCGCACCCGGCCGCAGAGGCCGCTCGTCTCCTCGGTCCCGGAAGGTGCTGCCGTTCCGCGAGCCCAGGTCCGCGACCGTCACTCCATCCTCGTCGTACGCGATGGCGAGG
>CAJCHX010000414.1 GCA_903970215.1 Acidobacteriaceae bacterium | reverse complement strand
GGTGCGCGGGCATTCCGGCGACGGCGGCCGGGAGGACGAAGGGCAGTGGGACGAGGGCTGGGGTGACGACGGGCCGTGGTCGCACAGTCCGGCCGAACCCGGCGCGCACGATCCGCGTGAACTGAGCTCCGAGGACGCTGTCGACATCGACCTGATCCCACCGCGGCTGTTGCTGCCGAAGGTGACTCGTGCCTTACTGACCGGCCTCGGGATGACGGCGGCGATCGCGATCGTGGTGTTGCTGGTGGCGGACTACCGAGTCGCGCTGGCTGTGTTCCTCGTCGGCGCTGCGCCCGGAATGGTGGGTTACCTGGGTTTGCGCCGGCGCCGCGTCGTGATCGATCACCGCGTCGTGTCGCGGCGGGTGTTTGCGACTCGCCGGGTGAACGTGATCGCCGCGGATACCGTGGACCTGGTCGCGCGAACCGCCCGGATCTCCGAGGTCGCGTTGCGGATCCGGCAGGGTGCCACCACCGTTCGGGTGCCGCTCGCGATCTACAGCGACGACGAGGACGGCCCCGCCCGCGGCCGCGAGCTGACGGTTCTCGGTGCTCGACGGTTGGCGGAGGCGGTGGCGGGCAACCCGGCGGGTGACTCGGTCGCTGTGGCGCGGGTGCTTAGCGAACAGATGCGGGCCCAGGCGACCGGCACGCCCGTACAGCTACGGCCGCTGTACCGGGCCGTGACCATCGCCCGGCAGCTGCCCGGGCGGTCGGAGCTGGTCTTCACCCGCGAAGAGATCGCCGAGATCGGCGACTGAGTCCGCGCGCTGGCGCGTGCAGCGGCCGGCCGGGGGAGTCGGTCGGGTAGTGCATCGTCGGGTCGGGATAGCAGTGAGGGTGGTGAGTCCGGAATCCCGGACTCACCACCCTCGGTACTGGGGGGATCAGTGCTGCACGGATCAGCAGCCGGCCATCATCCCGTCCAGGATGCTGCTCGCCCCCGCTGCGACGGTGCCGCCGGCGTTCACACCGCTCGTTCCGCCGGTCGCACCTGCGCTTCCGCCTGCGTGGCCGCTGCCGATGGGGGTGGTGACGCCGCCGCCGGCGTGGGTGCCGCCGCTGATGCCGGTGGTGCCGCCGGTCACGCCCGCGCCTGCGCCTGCGTGGCCGCTGCCGATGGGGGTGGTGACGCCGCCGCCGGCGTGGGTGCCGCCGCTGATGCCGGTGGCGCCGCCGGTCACACCCGCGCCTCCGCTGACACCGGCGCCACCTGCTGTCCCGCCCGCACCGGCGCTGCCGTGGACGCCGCCGGAGACCCCGCTGGTTCCGACCGAGGCGCCCGCGCCCCCGGTGACCCCGGCGCCACCGGTCGTGGTGCCCGCTGCGGCGCTGCCGTGGACGCCACCGGAGACCCCACTGGTTCCGACCGAGGCACCTCCACCGGCGCCGAAGCTCGCTGCCGAGGCGGTTCCCTCACCGAGAAGGCCGAAGCCTGCGGTGATGGCGACGCCCGCGACGGTGCCGGCGATCCGGCGCTTGAGTGCGGGGTTGGTTCGCTTGCGGTGGGCTCCGGCCATTTCTTCGCGTCTCCTTGAATCGGTGTCGGCGGACTTCGCCGAGCGATGACCATAGCCGAACGAACGGTTCCCGTGAAATCAATTCAACAAGGATTGTGACGCATTTATCGTTCGCAGTTACCGGTCCGAACTCTGTGCCCGAAATTCATTGATTGCGTCGAGTAATAATGTAACTGGGGTTGAGGTGGATTGGTTCACGGGCCTCTCATTTCTCAGTGAAGGCGGCGCGCGAGGTTGCGGCATCCGATGTCATTACGGCTATCAATGGGTTGTGCGATGGCCGGATTGCGCCTGCCGAGATGTCGAATATGGTTGGAGCAGTGCGTAGTCGAGTGTCGGTTGGGGCGCGTGTCCCGCCTTTGGTCGCGGTGGCCTTCGCGGTTCATGCTGTGCGCCTGACTGCGGGGCCTGTTCGATGTGACCGAAGGCTTCTCGGTTCTGGGGTTCACTGCCGGGTGTGGAGATCGGTGGCCCTGTGGTCGGTGTCGGCGGTGAGTATCCCCCGCCGGCGACCTGCTCGGCGCCGGGGGCATCACGAGAATGCCCCGGTCGTCGAGTATCGCTAGTGAGGTCGGAATGTGAACGCGCGCGTTCGCCGATACCTCCGCCGCCGCTGTTCCTCGATGTCTGAGCGTGAATTGTCTCTGGGTGCCGAATGGCATGATCGGCAGTGACGCGTCGGCGTCGGCGGTTGTCCAGCGGCCGATGACGAGCGACACACCGTAGAACGTTTCGGCGCCTGCCTTGACATTGATCGAACATGGGTGTTCGATCGAACTGTGCGATGGGAAGGGCAGACCGTGGGAGCCACGGACGGGCGGTCGGGAACGGCTGCGCTGCCCGGTATGGCCGATGTGGCGCGGACAGTGACCACGTCCGAGTTCGAGGGCGTGACGTTCCACGAGGTGCTCTGCAAGAGCGCGCTCAACCATGTCCCGGCGGCGGCGTCGCTACCGTTCACGTGGACCATCAACCCCTATCGGGGGTGCACTCACGCGTGTACCTACTGCTTCGCGAGGGCGACCCACGAGTACCTGGAGTTCGATGCGGGAGCCGATTTCGATTCGCAGATCGTGGTCAAGACCAACGTCGCCGCGGTGTTGCGGCGTGAGCTCCGTCGCGCGTCATGGAAGGGAGAGACCGTGGCGCTGGGCACCAACACCGATCCGTACCAGCGTGCAGAGGGCAGGTACCGACTGATGCCGGGGATCATCGGGGCACTGGCCGATTCGCGGACGCCTATGTCGATACTCACCAAGGGGACTCTGCTGCAACGAGATCTTCCGCTGCTCGCGACGGCTGCAACGATGGTTCCGGTGTCGGTCTCGGTGTCGCTGGCGCTGCTGGACCCCGAACTGCACGCAACGCTCGAACCCGGGGCGCCGAAACCAGCGGCGCGGATCGCACTGATCCGCGCGGTGGCCGCCGCAGGGTTCGACTGCCACGTGATGGCCGCGCCGATCATTCCGTATCTCACGGATGACATAGCGTCTCTGCGTGCACTGTTCGCTGCGGTCGCAGAGGCTGGAGCTAGTGGTGTGACGGCCTTCCCGCTCAACCTGACCGGCCGGTACCGCGGGTGGTTCCTGGCATGGCTCACGAGGAATCACCCCGCTCTGGTACGGCGGTACCGCACGCTGTACGGATCGTCGGGTCTGGTGAGCCCGGAGTACAGAGCACACCTCCGTGCGCGCACCGAGCCGCTCGCCGAGGAGTTCGGTCTGAATGGCGACCCGCTCGCAGACGGCCCCACCGCGCTGGGCGGGCGCTACGCTCTGGCCCCCGAGCCGCGGTCGCGCGGTGCCACGGCTGCGATGCTGCAAGGTGCGCTGTTCTAGAGCCTTCAGATTGTGCGTCGGAGGCAGAAGTGAAGGCTGGTCAGCGACGTGAATACGTGATCGCCACCGCTAACGCGGGGACAGCGCCCGCTGCGCCGCTTCCCTGGCCCGCTCCGCCACGGCGGGCGTCAGGGACAGGCGGGTGCGGCGCTCGAGCAGGTCCGCCTCGTCGAGAGCGCCTTCGACGGTGGCGCCGAAAACCAGCTCGGCGCCGGTGATCTCGGTTCCGGCGGCGACCGGCGCGGCGAGCGTCGGATCGGCATCGGCAAGGGCGATAACGACGGGTGCTTCTGTGCCGTATTTGCGCACAAGACGTTCTGGTGCGTCGACTGCGGCCAGCACCTCGGGCGCGGCCGCGCCCACCAATGGGATCGTCCGTGTCCGGCACGGCCCCGCGGCCGTCCCGCTCTGCGCGAGCGCGGCGTCCACCGCGTCCTCGGCCATCCGTCGGTACGTCGTGAGCTTGCCGCCCACCACCGTCACCAAGCCGTCTCCTCGGGTCAGCACCGCGTGCTTGCGGCTGACGTCCGCGGTCCTGCCGGCACCGGAGTCGAGCAGCGGTCGCAACCCGGCGAACGATCCCACGACATCGGCGCGGGTGAGCGGGGTGCCCAACGCGGTGTTGATCACGCCCAGCAGGAAGTCGACCTCGTCGTCGGCGGGCACCGGCACGTCGGGGATCGGGCCCGGTGCCTCTTCGTCGGTGAGCCCGACGTACACGCGTCCGTCGTCCTGTGGCAGCGCGAAAACATACCGCCCGAACGTATTCGGGACGGGAACCGTCAGCCCGGCGGTGAGGGGGACGCCGTCGACGGCGAACGACGTCGCGTCGAAGACGAGGTGTGTCCCGCGGCTGGGGCGCAGCCGCACGCTCGGGTCGATGGTGCCCGACCACACGCCGGTCGCGTTGATCACTGCGCGGGCGGACACCCGCACGCTCGTCCCCGTGAGGGTGTCGGTCACCAGCGCCGATCTCCCCGTGACATCCGTTGCGGCGCAGTGGGTGAGGATCTTCGCACCGTAGGCGGCCGCGGTGCGGGCGATCGCGACCACGAGGCGCGCGTCGTCGCTGAGCTGGCCGTCCCAGTTGAGCAGTCCGCCGCGAAGCCCCGCGCGCCGCACCGTCGGGGCCATACTCACTACCTCGTCGGCGCCGATCCGTCGTGGCCGCGCCAGGGTGGCGGTAGGGGTGCGCGCGGCGAACCGCAGCGCGTCGCCCGCGGCGAAGCCCACCCGGGTGAGCGCGGCGTCGCGGCGGCCGATCGCGGGCAGCAGCGGAACCACTTGCGGCAGTGGGTGAACCAGGTGTGGCGCGATCACGCGGATCAGCGCGTCGCGTTCCACTGCACTTTCATAGGCGATGCCGACGGACCCGGAGGCCAGATACCGCAACCCGCCGTGGACCAGCTTCGACGACCATCGGCTGGTGCCGAACGCGAGGTCGCGGCGCTCGACCAGCGCCACCGTCAGCCCCCTCGTCGCGGCGTCGAGGGCGACGCCGGCTCCGGTCACTCCGCCCCCGATCACGAGCACATCGACGGTCGGATCATCCTGCAGCGCAGCCAGATCGGAGGTTCTCCTCGCTGCGGACAGGGTAGAAGAGGCGGACGGGTGCAGAGTCATGGTTGCAGGTACCTCGTCAGGAGTTCGGTGAGTTGGCGGTCGAGGACGTCCGGATCGGCGAATACCGGACCGGTGAGTGCGAACGACCATGCGGTCAGCAGGATCGCGGTGGCCAGCTCGTGCGGATCGGCGGCGCGGACCGCGCCGGCGGCGACGGCTCCGGCGACGGCGGCCTCGAGCCGAGACAGTTGTGCGTCGGATGTGCGTCCGGAGCGGTGCAGCAGGTACGGCGTGAGCCACTCGGGGTCGAGCTCGACGATCCGGCGCAGCAGTGGGTGCTCACGAGAGACGTGCACGAGGTGCACGATCACGCCGACGAGTGCGCTGAGTGCGTCGGCGCCGGCACGGCCCGAGTCCAGCCCCGAGTCCAGCGCTGCGCCGGCACGGCCCGAGTCCAGCACGGCGCCTGTGGGTGCCGAGTCCAGCACGGCATCGAATTCGCGAGTCGTGACCGCTCCAGCCAATTCGTCGATGTTGGGGAACCGGCGGTACAGGGTCGCCCGTGACACCCCGGCGGCTCGGGCCACGTCGGCCATCGTGGTCCGTCGGATGCCGATCGTGGCCATGAGATCGCGGGCGGCGTCGAGGATCACGGTGTCGGATATGGCGTTCGCGGCGGTACGAGCGCCGGACGCACGCGGCTCGGAGGAAGGGTTGAGATCCTGCGACATCACGTGTACAACTGTATCAGCCGATCCGATCGATGCAAAGGAACGACCCATATGACCGACTTGGAGACGTCGCTGCCCGCCGTCACCTTCACGCCCGGCCGTTGGGGCGACCCTGCCGCGGCCATGCATCTTTCCGACTCGGTGCGCGGCGCTCTCGGATTTCTCGGTATACATCAGCCTGGACCGGCGCCCGTCGCGCTCGCCGCGGTGGTGGTGGCCGACTCTCGCCTGGCGGACGGGACGGCGTTGGACGCACTGCGGTCGGCGGTCTCCGAACAACACGTGGCGCTCGGTCATGACGCGCGGGTCGCCCACCTGCGCGGATTCTCCACTCCCGACCTGTTACGGATGCGTGCGGGCGACGGCGCCGACGCGCCCGACGTGGTGGTTTCTCCCGCCACGCACGACGAGGTGGTCGCGGTGCTCGCCGCGTGTGTCGCACACGGGCTGGCCCTGTGCCCGTTCGCGGGCGGCACGTCGGTGACCGGCGGCCTCGCACCCCGGCGGGACCGCCCCACCGTCAGCCTGGACCTGCGCAGGATGACCGGCCTCCTGGCCTTCGACGAGGTCTCGCAGACCGCCACGCTGGCTGCGGGGACTCGGCTCCCGGACGCCGAGCGGCTACTCGGCGAGCTCGGTTTCGAACTCGGCCACTTCCCCCAGTCGTACGAGGGGGCCACGATCGGCGGCTGCGCTGTGACCCGTTCGGCGGGCCAGTCCTCGGCGGGCTACGGTCGGTTCGACGATATGGTCGTCGCGCTCACCGTCGCAACCCCCATCGGAACGGCGCAGGTCGGTACGGCACCGAAATCGGCTGCAGGACCTGACCTTCGCCAGTTGTTCCTCGGTTCCGAGGGTGCGTTCGGAGTAGTCACCTCGGTGACTGTCCGCGTCCACCCACTGCCCACTGTGCGCCGGTTCTCGGGCTGGCACTTCCCGGACTTCGCATCCGGAGCCGCCGCGATGCGCGCGCTCGCTCAGGCGACTGTACGGCCCACGGTGATGCGGCTGTCCGACGAGGCCGAGACAGGCCTGAACCTGGCGAACCCGTCAGCCGCGGGCGCGTCGTCGGTGAGCGGTGGGTGTCTGATGGTGGTCGGATTCGAGGGCGACGAGGCCGACGTGGCGTGCCGTGAGGGCTACGTCGGCGCGCGGCTGGCCGCGTCGGGCGGCACCGAGCTGGGCCCGGAGCCGGGCGAGGCGTGGCGGGTGGGTCGGTTCCGGGGTCCTTACCTGCGTGATCCGCTCCTCGACGCGGGCGCCCTCGTCGAGACCCTCGAGACGGTGACGTGGTGGTCGAACCTGGACCGGCTCAAGGATGCGGTGACCGCGGCGGTCACCGAGGCGCTCGGTGCGCAAGGCACGCCTGCGGTGGTGATGTGCCACATCTCGCACGTCTATCCGACCGGTGCGTCGCTGTACTTCACCGTGATCGCCAAGGCACTGGACGATCCCCTGACGCAGTGGGGCCGAGCAAAACAAGCGGCGAACGCTGCGATCCGGGCCGCGGGTGCATCGATCACGCACCACCATGCGGTCGGGACCGATCACCGTGCGACCTATCTGGAGGAGATCGGCGAGGTGCAGTTCGCCGCGCTGCGCGCCGTGAAGGCCGCCCTCGATCCGACCGACGTGTGCAACCCTGGGATCCTGATTCCGTGAGCATGACGGCGATCGTCAATCCCGTGTCGGGCGGCGGCGCGGCGCGGTTGCAGTGGCGCGCGGTGGCCGCTGCCCTCGGTTCCCGGGGGGTCGCCACCGAGGCCGTCGAGTCTGCGAGTTCCACCGATGCGACCGCGCGCGCTGCGGCCGCTGCGCGCGCGGGACACCTCGTCGTCGCGGTCGGTGGGGACGGGCATGTACGCGATGTCGCTCAGGGCGTTGTGACGGTGCCAGACGCCACGCTCGCCATCGTTGCCGCCGGCCGGGGCAATGATCTCGTGCGTCACCTGGGCCTGCCGACCGATCCTCTCGCCATCGCGGACATGCTCGCGGGAGGAGACCGGCGGCGGATCGACATCGCCACGGTCGGGGATCGGATCGCGCTGGGGAACGTCTATGTGGGGCTCGATTCGGAGTCCACCGAACTGATCAACCGGATGCGGTGGATGGGGCGCGCCGCGTACCGCGTGGCGCCTGTGCTCGCAGCGGTCGGGTGGCGGCCTGCGCGCTTCGACATCACTGTCGACGGCGTGGTCACCGACGTCGCGGCGCACATGGTGGTGATCGCCAACTCGGGGGACTACGGGCATGGGCTGCGGATCGTCCCATCGGCGGACGTGAGCAGCGGCCGGCTGGACGTGCTCGTCGTTCGCGCCGATCACTCGCAGTATCGGCTCGCGAACCTCATGAAGCAGGCCAAGAGCGGCGCACACATCAACCGGCCCGAGATCGTGACGATGCAGGGTACGGATGTGTCGGTCGCCGCAGATCGGCGCATACCGGTGCACGCAGACGGCGACTACCTCAGCGAGCTGCCCATGCGAGTCACCATCCGGCCCAGCGCTCTCGAGGTGCTCGTGCCGGCAGCGACGTAGCCAGTGGGGAAGAACAGCAGCCTGGCGCGGCGTCGTGGCTGTCACGTCGATGACGGCCGCTCAGTGCGTGGTTTCTCCCCAGCGGCGCGAGATCGTGCGGGAGAGTAACGTCCGAATGGACGCCGAATTGAACTGACGACGGGAGTGCCGTGAGCTCTGGAAGCATCGCCGACTCGATGGTCCGCACCCTCTACGCCAGCGGCGTCCGACGCATGTACGGGGTGGCGGGGGACTCCCTCAACGGGCTCACCGACGCCCTGCGAAGGGACGGCAGGATCGAATGGGCCCACGTCCGCAACGAGGAGGCGGGCGCCTTCGCAGCCGGCGGCGAAGCCGGGATCACCGGCGAACTCGCGGTATGCGTCGGCAGTTGCGGCCCAGGCAATCTGCACTTGATCAACGGCCTCTACGACGCGCACCGCAGCCGCGTCCCCGTCCTCGCCATCGCCGCGCACATCCCGCGCATCGAGATCGGCACCGGCTACTTCCAGGAGACCCACCCGACGGCGCTCTTCGCAGAGTGTTCCACCTACGCCGAGCTGGTGAGCACCCCGGAACAGTTCGCCACCGTCTTCCAGCAGGCGCTGCGGCATGCGGTATCCGAGAGTGGCGTCGCGGTGATCGTGGTGCCGGGCGAGATCTTCTTCGCCGACGCCCCGGAGGTGGACGTCCCCGCGGCGCACGTCCCCCACTCGGCCACATTGCCGGGTGCGGAGTTCTTGGCCGACGCGGTGGCCGCGATCGACGGCGCCACCCGGCCTACGATCCTGGCGGGAGCGGGCTGCGCGGGTGCACACGACGAGGTGGTCGCGTTCGCGGGGCACATCGAAGCGCCCATCGTGCACGCCCTGCGTGGTAAGGAATGGCTGGAGTACGACAATCCCTACGACGTGGGTCTGACCGGCTTGATCGGGTTCGACTCCGGCTACCGCGCCATCGAACACTGCGACCTGCTGATCATGCTGGGCACCGATTTCCCCTATCGCGCGTTCCTGCCCGACGACGTGCCGGTGGTTCAGGTGGACATCCGGGGCGAGAACATCGGGCGCAGGGTCACGGTGCGCCATCCACTGGTGGGAACCGTCAAGGAGACGGTGGCGACGCTCACGCGCCTGGTGCAGAGCAAAGGCGACGACGACTTCCTCGACAAGATGGTCGCGCACTATCACCGCCGCCGCGCGCGTCTCGACGACCTCGCGGTCCCCGGCCCTGCCGACGAGACGCCGCTGCACCCGCAATACGTCGCGGCCACCGTCGACCGGATGGCCGCCGACGATGCGGTGTTCACCTGTGATGTCGGCACTCCGACGGTCTGGTTCGCGCGGTACGTGCGAATGAACGGACGTCGCCGGATGTTGGGCTCGTTCAATCACGGCTCGATGGCGAACGCCCTCCCGCAGGCGATCGGCGCGCAGGCGATAGACCGTCGCCGCCAGGTGATCGCCTTCGCCGGCGACGGTGGCATCGCGATGCTGCTCGGCGATCTGATCACGTTGCGGCAGCTGGATCTTCCGGTCAAGGTCATCGTGTTCGACAACGGCGCACTGAGCTTCGTCGAGCTGGAGATGAAGCAGGCCGGTCTGGTCAACTACGGCACGGAGCTGAAGAACCCCGACTTCGCCGGCATCGCCGAGGCCATGGGTATCCGCGGGTTCCGGGTGAGCCGGACGGGCGACCTGGAAGCAGCGGTGAGCGCCGCGCTCGAGCACGACGGACCGGCGCTGATCGACGTGACGGTGGCGCGACAGGAGCTGTCGATGCCGCCGAAGATCACCTTCGCCCAGATGAAGGGCTTCACGCTGTATGCCACACGCACCATCCTGTCCGGCCGGGGCGACGAGATCGTCGAACTGGCCAAGACCAATCTGCGGGAGATCGCGGACCTGTAGTAGAACTCCACGGAGCGTTGGAGATCGGCACCTGTGCGGTATCGGTGAGCACGCCGTCGACGCGGAACAGGCACGCTCGGACCGCAACGGGTTAATCCCACCGTGACCGCACCAGGTTGCGGCGATCTCGTCACGCCGTGCCCGTCGCCCGGAAGGAATCCGGTGTTGCGGCCGCGAAGTCAGCCGCCCACGTCGACGGCGGCTCGGCCAACAGCTGGCCGGGACTCAACCACTCGTAGAGTTCGGCGTACGACCGCTGCGTCGTCGGCGTCACTTTCTTGCGCAGCATGTGCGGCCCTAGTTCGGCGGGTCCGGTCGCGCCGAGTGAGGCCATGATCTGCAGCGCTTGGCGCACGGTGCCGTCCTGGTAGCGCGTGACTCGCAGGCTCTTGTCGGCGACGTCGAGCGCCCGTGCGCGTCTGGCGTCCTGGGTCGCCACTCCGACCGGGCATTTGTTGGTGTGGCAGCGCTGGGCCTGGATGCAGCCGACCGCCATCATCATCGCGCGGGCGGAATTGGTGAAGTCGGCGCCCTGGATGAGCCGCTTGACGATGTCGTTGCCAGCGGCCACCTTTCCGCTCGCGCCGATCTTGATCCGGTCGCGCAGACCAATGCCGACCAGGGCGTTGTGAACGGTCATGAGACCGTCGGTGAGCGGGAGCCCGACGTGGTCCTCGTACTCCAGCGGTGCGGCGGCTGTGCCGCCCTCCGCGCCGTCGACGACGATGAAGTCGGGGGTGGTGCCTTCGGCGAGCATCGCCTTGCAGATCGCGAGCAGCTCGATTCGAGAGCCGACGCACAGCTTGAAGCCGGTCGGTTTGCCGCCGGACAGCTCCCGCAGACGGGCGATGAACCGGATCAGCTCGCGCGGTGTGGCGAATGCCGAGTGCGCGGGTGGGCTCACACACTTCTGATGTGCCGGTACGCCCCGGTACCGCGCGATCTCCGCGCTCACCTTCGGCGCGGGGAGGACGCCGCCGATACCGGGCTTGGCGCCCTGGCTGAGCTTCAGCGAGATCATCTTGACGTGGTCGTGCGCGGCTTTGTCGGCGAACCGGTCGGGATCGAAGCGGCCGTCGTCGGTGCGAGCGCCGAAATAGCCCGAACCGACCTCCCACACCAGGTCGCCTCCACCGTCGAGGTGATAGGGCGTAAGGCCGCCCTCGCCGGTGTCATGGGCGAAGCCGCCCCTTGCGGCACCCTCGTTCAGTGCGCGGATGGCGTTTGCGGAGAGCGCCCCGAAACTCATCGCCGAGACGTTCAGCAGCGACATCGAATACGGCCGGTTGCAGTCGGGACCGCCGATCAGCACCCGCGGTGGCTGGTCGGCCTCGGGGACCGGCGCGACGGAGTGCACCAGGTATTCGTAACCGACGTCCTCTACGTCGTGTTCGGTCCCGAACGACAGTTCGCCGTGGATCCCTTTGGCGCGTTCGTAGATGATCGTCCGTACGTCTCGGTCGAAGGGGCGACCATCGACGTTGCGTTCGATGAAGTACTGCTGCAGCTCGGGCCGGACGCTCTCCAACAGGTAGCGCATATGGCCCAACACCGGGTAGTTCCGCAGCACCGAATGACGGCGCTGGGTCAGGTCGAAGACACCGACCACCGCCAGCGTCACCAGGATCGCGACCCCGATCCACCAGGCCCACGACCCGAGCGCGGCGATGACGCCGACCACGACAGCCGCAAGAGCGACGAAGGCAATCACGAAGAACCGGAGCACCACATTCCCTCTCGAAGAGGCCGGTGTCCAGTCTTACCACCGTCCTGGTCGACCCGCAGCGACCCGACCGACTCGGCGCCGGCTCACCGCCTTCCGCCGCTGGTTGCCGGGCATGTCCAGAGAATGCGACGAATAGTTCCGCTGCGGCGTGTCGGTACCGGGGTTGACCCGTTGACGATGTTTAGGGTTTAGCTAGTCGGCATTGCTGAAGCACTACAGCGAAGCTGTCGTACGACCACGCGCATACGCGCCCGGCGATCGTGTGCGGCCCGCTCACCGCGAAGGAGCACTTAATGACCTCCACCCTCGCCATCGACTACGGATCGGGCGTCTCGGACGCCTGTCGATCCATCGCGACGTTCGTCCCGAAGTTCGTGGCGTTCGTCGTCATCCTGGTCGTCGGTTGGATCGTGGCCAAGGTCTTGGCCCGGATCGTGACCGTGGTCCTGGGTCGGATCGGGTTCAGTCGACTCATCGACCGCGGCGGCGTCGGCGCCGCACTCGCCAGGGGCGACTACGACGCGTCGAAGCTGTTGTCGAAGGTGGTGTATTACGCGGTCCTGTTGATCGCCCTGCAACTCGCGATCGGCGTCTTCGGCCCGAACCCGGTGGGGGACATCCTCGCCAAGATCGTGGCCTGGCTGCCGAAGCTGTTCATCGCCATCGCCATCGTCATCATCGTGGTCGTCGCGGCGATCGCTCGGGCTGTCAGCGAGTTGGTGCGGGGCGCGCTCGGCAGCGCGTCGTACGGACCGTTGCTCGCAACCGTCGCTTCGGTCTTCCTGTGGGGAGCGGGCATCGTGGCCGCCCTCAACCAGATCGGCGTGGCGACCACGGTGACCACGCCCGTGCTGATCGCGGTCCTGGCCACCATCGGCGGGATCGCCGTCGTGGGCGTCGGCGGCGGTCTGGTCCGGCCCATGCAGTCCCGGTGGGACGGCTGGCTGACGAAGGTCGAAGAGGAGATTCCTGCGCGCCGGGCGGAACAGGCCGCCCGCACCGAGTGGGTCGAACCGCAGCGCACGGCGTCCGACATCGGGGTGCCGGGGCCAGGCGCGCCCGAGCGCCGCGTGCCAGAGCCCGGCGAGTACCCCGGTCCCGAGGCTGGATGGCGAGGCGACCCGGGCGGTCGCCATGCCGGGCAGCCCGGTGGGCCGATTTCCCAGCAACCGACCGTTGTGGCGCCGCTACCACCCCAGGACAGGTTCCCGTCTGCTCCTCGGGCGCCGTTCGTCGATCCGCGCCAGCAGCCGTACCCGGGGCGCGCGCCCTATGGCGAGCCGCAACGCCCTCCGCAGCCCGGCGGACAGGGTCGGCACGGAGGTGGCATCGAGCCGCCGCCCGGCTTCGGCCAGGACCGCTGGCAGTTCCCGCCGGGCCCGGCGCCCCGACCCGGCGACTGACGCCGAGCCGAGCGGGGCGCGTGGGCGGCCGGCTACGCCAGCGCCTCGACCAGCACAGAGAGGCCGAGGCCGCCGAGCGCCAATGCCTCCGTGTGGAAGTCGCGCAGCGTGGCGCCGGGGCGACCCGCGAGGTAGGCGTCGCGGGTCTGCTCCCACACCCGCTGGCCGACCTGGTACGACGGTGCTTGACCTGGCCAGCCGAGGTAGCGATGCAGCTCGAATCGCAGAACTTCCGGGTCCATCGCCGAGTGCCTGGTGAGGAAGGCCCACGCCTTGTCGTATGTCCATGCCCCGCCGCCGATCTCGTCGGGCGCGGCGAGGTCGCAGTGCACGCCGATGTCCAGGACGACGCGCGCGGCGCGAAGGCGCTGCGCTTCGAGCATCCCCATCCGTTCACCGGGATCGTCGAGGAACCCGAGGCTCGCCATCAAGCGTTCGGCGTACAGCGCCCAGCCCTCGCCGTGCCCCGATACGAATGTCCACAGCTTGCGCCATCGGTTGAGCGGCGAGATCACAGACCGACCGATCTGCAGGTGGTGGCCCGGTACCCCTTCGTGGTAGACGGTGGAGGTCTCCTGCCACGTGTGAAAGGTGTTCTGGCCCTTCGGAACCGACCACCACATGGTGCCGGGACGGCTGAGGTCGGCGGACGGTCCGGTGTAGTAGATGCCGCCGGAGGCGGACGGCGCGATCCGGCATGCCAGCCGCCGAAGCCCGTCGGGGAGGTCGAAATGTCGTCCCGCGAGGGCGGACACCGCGTCGTCGGACTTCCGTTGCATCCAGGCCTGTAGCGCCTCGGTGCCGTGCAGGGTGTAGCGCTGCTCCGCGTCGAGGCGGGTAACGGCCTGTGCCACCACCTCCGTGGTGGCCGCGTCCAGACCCGATCCGGCGAGATCCGGGTACAGCTCGCGCACCACCGCCGCCTG
>CAJCHX010000413.1 GCA_903970215.1 Acidobacteriaceae bacterium | reverse complement strand
TGCGTGACGTCGACCACCGAGGCGGGCTTCGCCGCCGTCACAATTGGTAACGGATGGTGAACGGCCCGTACACTCTCAGGTACCGCAGCCCTCAGCCTTCAGGAGACATCCGTGAATCAGCTGCCCCTCTCCGTGACGTCCGATCAAGACGAGAACGAACCTAAGGAGGAGTGCGGCGTATTCGGCGTCTGGGCCACCGGCGAGGACGTGGCCAAACTCACCTACTACGGCCTCTACGCGCTGCAGCACCGCGGCCAGGAGGCCGCGGGCATCGCTGTCGGTGACGGGGAGCAGGTCTTGGTCTTCAAAGATCTGGGCTTGGTGAGCCAGGTCTTCGACGAGCAGACGCTCAGCTCGATGCACGGCCACGTCGCCATCGGCCACTGTCGCTACTCCACCACCGGGTCCACCACCTGGGAGAACAGTCAGCCGATCTTCCGCACCACCAGCGCGGGCAACGGCGTCGCGCTCGGCCATAACGGCAACCTGGTCAACACCGCCGAGCTCGCGCGCCGCGCGGAGGAGGTGGGCCTGGGCGGCCGCCGGGCGGAGCAACTCGCAACGTCGGACTCCGACATCGTGGGCGCCCTACTCGCCCACGCCGCGGCCGACCGGACCCTCGAACAGGCTGCGATGGAGCTGCTGCCGACCCTCGAGGGCGCGTTCTGTCTCACCTTCATGGACGAGCACACGCTCTATGCGGCTCGGGACCCGCACGGCATCCGGCCGCTGTCGCTGGGGCGCTTGGACCGTGGCTGGGTGGTCGCGTCGGAGACCGCGGCCTTCGACATCGTCGGCGCCTCGTTCGTGCGGGACATCGAGCCCGGCGAGTTGCTCGCGATCGACGCCGACGGCGTCCGTTCGTCGCGCTTCGCCCCCGCGACCCCCAAGACCTGCATTTTCGAGTACGTGTACCTGGCCCGCCCCGACTCGGTGATCAACGGACGGTCGGTGCACTCGACCCGCGTCGACATCGGTCGTCGGCTCGCCCGCGAGCACCCCGCCGACGGCGACCTGGTGATCCCCGTCCCCGAGTCGGGCACGCCCGCGGCGGTCGGTTACGCCCAGGAGTCGGGTATCCCTTACGGCCAGGGCTTGATGAAGAACGCATATGTGGGTCGCACGTTCATCCAGCCGTCGCAGACGATCCGGCAGTTGGGTATCCGGCTCAAGCTGAACCCGCTGCGCGAGGTGATCCGCGGCAAGCGCCTGGTGGTGGTCGACGATTCGATCGTCCGCGGCAACACCCAACGTGCCCTGATCCGGATGCTGCGCGAGGCGGGCGCTACCGAGATCCACGTGCGGATCGCCTCGTCGCCGGTCAAGTGGCCGTGTTTCTACGGCATCGACTTCGCCTCGCCCGCCGAGCTGATCGCCAACGGCGGCGGCGCGGATTCGATGGACGGGATGGTCGAGTCGGTGCGTGCCGCGATCGGGGCCGACTCCCTCGGCTACATCTCCATCGACGAGATGACCGCGGCCACCCACCACGCCGGATCCCAGCTGTGCCGGGCCTGCTTCGACGGCAACTATCCGATCCCGCTGCCCGAGTCCACGTCGATGGGCAAGGCCGTGCTGGAGAACATGCTCAAGTCGGGCTCGCGCGACGGTGACCCGCTGCAGTCCGACAACGACAACGTGTCGGCCCTACGCCGGCCGTAGGGTCGGCCCCGGCTCAGGTCCTACCCGTGGTGTCATCGTTGCGTGTTGTGACACCACTGTGACCCCGCTTATCGTTGAAATGACACCATGATGGTGTCATCATGGTGTCATGAAGCTCGGGCGATACGTGGACGACCTGCATCGGCACCTGGCGCTCGCCGCCGAGGCCGGTGGCGAGGATGCGCAGCTCCTCGCCCAGCGGCTGATCGCCCCGCTGGAGTCCGCCACTCGGCTGGTGCTGCTCGAGGCGCTGTCCGCCGCGGCGGGTGAGATCACGGTGGCCCTCGCACCCGGCTCCGTCGAGGTCCGCCTGCGGGGCTCCGAGCCCGAGTTCGTGGTCGATCCGGGCGTGTCGTCCGCGCCCGCAAACGAGCCGGGCGACTCCGCTCCGCTCGGCCCGGCGCCGGGTGACGACGGTGCCACCACCCGCACCACGTTGCGCCTGCCGGATCAGGTGAAGGCCCGGGCGGAGGAGGCGGCTGCCCGCGACGGTGTGTCGGTGAACACGTGGCTGGTGCGGGCGGTCACGGCCGCGCTCGACGGGGGCCGGCGTCCGGCGCCGGCCGCGCGGGACAGCGCCGGCGGGCAGCGCCTGAAGGGATGGGTGCGATGACCCGCGAACCACCCGGCTGAACCGATCTCGGCCACTCTCGAGTAACTCTTCGGTCGGCACCGACCGGCACCACCCCACCGCTAGAGCCCGGCACCACCCCACCGCTGGAGTACAGCCATGCCTGTTTTCGCGACCCCCGATCCCATCACTCTCGTGATCGATCTCACCATCGGCGACGTCCGCATCGTCGCTGACGAGCGCACCGACACCGCCGTCGACGTACGCCCGGGCGGGCGGGCGACGTCGGACGACGTCCGAGCTGCCGAGGAGGTGGAGGTGGCGTTCGCCGACGGCCGGCTGACCATCGCCAGCCGCCGGCGTCGGCCGCAGCACTGGCGCCTGATGTGGTTCACGAAGACGCCTTCGGTGGAGATCACCATCGGGTTGCCCAGTGGATCCGGGCTGCAGGGCAGGCTCGACTACGGAAGCCTCGACGCACGGGGACGGCTGGGGCGCGTCGTGATCGATTCCGACTACGGCTCGCTCGACGTCGGCGAGGCCGAGGCCGTGCGCGCCGACAGCAACGGCTCGATCCGCATCGGCCGGGTCGACGGTGCCGCGGCCGTGACCAACAAGTACGGCGCCATCTCGATCGGGGAGGTCCGCGGCGACCTCGCAGTCCGGGCCACCTACGGCAGCGTCTCGGTCGACCGGGCCGCGGCCGGGGCGGACGTCACGACCGCATACGGGTTCGTCCGGATCGGCGAGCTGGTGCGCGGAGTCGCGCAACTGAAGAGCTCGTACGGCGATCTGGAGGTCGGTATCCGGGACGGCACCGCAGTATGGCTCGACGTGGCCACGCAGTACGGCCAGGTGCGCAGCGACCTCGATGACCACGACGGCCCGGGGAATGCCGCCGACACCCTGGAGCTGAAGGCGCACACCACCTACGGCGCGATCCACATCCTTCGCGCCTGATCACACGGTAATTCGCGGACGGGAGAGATCCGATGACGACGCAGCCGACCCCGGCGATCCGAGTCCAGGGCCTGGAGAAGTCCTACAAGAGTCTGAACGTGCTACGCGGCGTCGACTTCGACGTGCCGCGGGGCACCATCCTCGCCCTCCTCGGCTCGAACGGGGCGGGCAAGACCACGGTGGTGCGCATCCTGTCCACCCTCCTGCGCGCAGACGCGGGAACGGCGATGGTCAACGGCTTCGACGTCGCGACGCAACCCGCGCGCGTGCGGGAGTCGTTCAGCCTCACCGGACAGTTCGCGGCCGTCGACGAGATCCTCACCGGCCGCGAGAACCTCCTGCTGGTCGCGCGGCTGCGACACCTGAAGGCCCCGGAGGCGATCGCAGACTCGCTGCTCGATCGGTTCTCGCTGACCGACGCGGCCGCCCGGAAGGTGTCGACCTACTCGGGCGGCATGCGCCGCCGCCTCGACATCGCGATGAGCCTCGTGGGGGAACCGCCCGTCATCTTTCTCGACGAGCCGACGACGGGGCTCGACCCCGAGGCGCGGATCGAGGTGTGGACGGCCGTCAAACAGCTCGCCCGGCAGGGCACGACGGTGCTGCTCACCACCCAGTATCTCGACGAGGCGGAACAACTCGCAGACCGGATCGCGATCCTGCACGACGGGCGGATCGTCGTGAACGGCACGCTCGCCGAGCTCAAGCGGCTGCTCCCACCCGCCGAGGTCGAGTACGTCGAGAAGCAGCCCACCCTCGAGGACGTCTTCCTCGCCATCGTCGGGGACCGGGCGCGGACGACCGACGGAACACCCGGACAGGAACCACGATGACCACGCACTTCGTCGGCGACACGACCGTCCTGCTGGGCCGTTCGCTGCGGCACATCACCCGCAGCGTCGACACCATCATCACGACCACGATCATGCCGATCGCCTTCATGCTGCTGTTCGTGTACGTATTCGGCGGCGCGATCGACACGGGAACGCATTCGTACGTGAACTACCTGCTGCCCGGCATCCTGCTGATCACGGTCGCCTCGGGCATCTCCTACACCGCATTCCGACTGTTCCTCGATATGCGCGGCGGCATCTTCGAGCGGTTCCAGTCGATGCCGATCGCGCGGTCGGCGGTGCTCTGGGCGCACGTGCTGACGTCGCTGGTGGCCAATCTGATCTCCCTCGCGGTCGTGGTTCTGGTCGCCCTCCTGATGGGGTTCCGCTCGGGGGCGGGCGTGCTCGCATGGCTCGCGGTGGCGGGCATCCTGGGACTGTTCACGCTCGCGCTGACCTGGCTCGCCGTGATCCCCGGTCTCACCGCGAAGTCCCCCGACGGCGCGAGCGCGTTCGCGTACCCGCTGATCTTCCTGCCGTTCGTCAGCTCGGCCTTCGTGCCCACCGGTTCGATGCCGGGCCCGG
Source organism: Acidobacteriaceae bacterium (assembly GCA_903970215.1). Taxonomy (GTDB): domain Bacteria; phylum Actinomycetota; class Actinomycetes; order Mycobacteriales; family Mycobacteriaceae; genus Tsukamurella. The sequence goes on along the minus strand of CAJCHX010000413.1, from coordinate 377 downwards.
TGCGCGCGTTCGCCGAGCATCAGCCGGTGACGTCGATAGTGGACGCGATCCGCGACCTGTACGCGCAGCAGCCCGTCGGCGGCGACATCTGGATCGCCCTGGGGTGGTGCGTCGGCATCCTCGTGGTCGCGTACGTCATCGCGATGATCACCTACCGTCGCACGATCTCCTAGCCGCCGGCGCTGCACCCGCACCGGCACCGGCACCCGCACCCGCACCGGACGAGGCCGGGAGCCTTCGCGGCCGAGTCCGGGCGATCGGCCGTCGGGTAGCGTTAGGGCTCGTGAGCGAGTCCAACCCCCGCGTTCCGAATCCCAAGGCCTCATACGCTGCGGCCGGTGTCGATATCGAGGCGGGTGACCGCGCAGTCGAGCTGT
>CAJCHX010000412.1 GCA_903970215.1 Acidobacteriaceae bacterium | reverse complement strand
GTACGAGTCGTGGCCTGGGTGGGAGGACGCCGCGGTCCCGCCCGACGGCCTGGCAGATTACCTCGAGGCGTTCGCCGCGCTCCTGGACCGGCACGGCCTGCGGGGCGTGATGTACGGGCACTTCGGCGCCGGTTGCATGCACGTTCGGATCACGTTCGACCTGCGCTCCGAATCGGGGGTCGCGGCGTTCCGGGCGTTCACGCGCGACGCGGCGGAACTGGTTGTGGCGCATGGTGGTTCGCTTTCCGGGGAGCACGGCGATGGCCGCGCGCGCAGCGAGTACCTGCCGCTGATGTACTCGCCCGCGATCCTCGCGGCGTTCGCGGAGTTCAAGCGGCTGTGGGACCCGACCGGCCTGCTCAATCCGGGCAGCATCGTCGACCCTGCACCGGTCGATGCCGATCTCGCGTTGGCCGGCGTACCGGACCGACAGTGGCCCACCACAACGGATCTCGGCGCTCCCATCCCGGGCAAACCGGCGCCGTTCGTCCACGCCGTGCAGGCGTGTATCGGCGTCGGACGGTGCCGAACCCATTCCGGCGGGGTGATGTGCCCGAGCTATCGGGCCACTCATGACGAGACCCATTCCACCCGAGGGCGGGCGCGCGTCTTGCAGGAGATGGTGCGCGGCACCCCCGAGGAGGGCTGGTCTTCCACCGACGTCCGGGACGCGCTGGACCTGTGCCTGTCGTGCAAAGCCTGCTCATCGGACTGCCCCGTAGGGGTCGACATGGCGACCTATAAGGCAGAGTTCCTGCACCAGCATTACCGCAACCGGGTGCGACCGGCAGCGCACTACGCCTTCGGGATGCTGCCGATCGCCCTTCCGGCTGCGAGATACGTTGCTCCGCTCGCCAATCGGCTGATCCGCGCCGTACCCGGCGCTGTCCGGTTCGCCGGCATCGATCCGCGGCGCACACTGCCGACGTTCGCCGGCCTGCGAGCCGTGCGGGCAGCGCTGTCCGCCCTCCCCTCCGCCCGGGACGCGGACACCGTGCTGTTCGTCGACTCGTTCACCCGCGCATTCCGACCCGGTGTCGCCGTCGCGGCCGCCGCCGTACTCACGGACGGGGGCCGGGCGGTCACCTGCTCTGCAGCGGGCTGCTGCGCCCTGCCCCTGATCTCGACGGGGCAATTGGGTCGCGCCCGCCGGCGCCTGCACCACCTCGCCGAGAATCTCGACCATACGGTCGGTCCGATCGTGGTCCCCGAGCCGTCGTGTGCCGCAGCCATCGCCGACGACCTGCCCCGGTTGGTCGACACCCCTGCCGCGCGACGGGTGTCGACCCGCGTGCGAAGCTTCGCGGTGGAGGTCTCGGCATTACTCGACGACGGTTGGTCGCCCAGTCGGCCACTGCCGGAACACGCCACGGTGCAGCAGCACTGCCATGAGTACGCGGTGTTCGGGGCCAACACCCAGCGCTCCGTCCTCCACCGGCTCGGCGTGTCCGACGTCGTTATAGCCGACGGATGTTGTGGCGTGGCAGGGGATTTCGGCTTCGAGCGGGGCCACTACGAGGTGAGCATGGCCGTCGCCGAGCACGCGTTGGCCCCGGCGCTGCGCAGCCGGTCACCGGAATCCGTGGTCCTCACCGATGGTTTCAGTTGCACCATGGCAGTCGACCACCTCACGGCCATCGGCGCCGTGCCCGCCGCCCGGCCGACCCACCTGGCGCAGATCCTGGCCCCCTGAGATCGCGCCGTCCGAACCACGGTCGCTGCGGGCCTATCCCGGTATATACCGGGATAGCGACGCTACGACCGTGGTTGGGACCGGCAGTCCGACAGTGCCCGCGTACCGCACCGGGGTGGGGAACATCGCCGGAAACGTCGCAGAGATCGTGGCCAGCTGCGGAATATAGAGCAATCCGAGGATCACGAACGACACGACCGCCCAGCCGAATCCATGCCCCATCAGAATGAACAGGGGCCAGGCAGCTCGGTTCGGTCGATTGTTCAGGCATGTCAGCCCCTAGCGTGGTCTCACCCGTCGCTACGTCGCCGCCTGCTGCTAGACGAGGCGCGTCGACGGATCGGTGATCTCCGCCATCAGCGATTCGGCGCGTCGGACGCACCGGACCGCCTTCGTCCAACCATCGAACTTAGCAGAACTCACTCACCGCCGGAGCGCTACACCCGGGCCCGAACACCCACCCGGTGGCGCTGCGCGGGGTGATCGGGCGCGATCCGATCGCCCTTGCCGAGCAGCTTGTGCCGCAGCGTCCCGGGGACGTACTCGGTGGGATACGCACCGCGCCTGCGCAGTTCGGGAACGATCAGCTCGACGACGTCCTCGAAGGTCCCCGGTGTGATCGCATATGCCAGATTGAAGCCGTCCACGTCGGTCTCGTCGACCCACTCCTGCAGCTCGTCCGCCACCCGCTCGGCGGAGCCGACCAACACCGGCCCCATCCCGCCGATGCGGCCCCATTTTGCGATGTCGGACACCGTCCACTCCTTGCCGGAGGGGTCCGCCTGCTGGAACGCCGCGACCGCGGACTGGATCGCGTTGGACTGCACGTCGCCCACCGGGTCGCCTGGCGCGTACGCGCCGAGGTCCACCCCCATCCACCCCGACATGAACACGAGCGCGCCCTCCTCGCTCGCATACCGGTGGTACTCCGCCAATTTCGCCTGCGCGGCAGCCTCCGTCTCGGCGGTCACGATCGTCAGCAGCGTGTAGACGCGGGCCGAGTACGGGTCCCGCCCATTCGCGACGAGGCCCTCGCGCACCGTCGTCACCAGCCGCTTGAGGATCGCTTTGGTGGGCGCCGCGACGAAGATCGCCTCGGCGTTACCGGTCGCGAAGGCCAGGCCGCGCGGCGACGCACCGGCCTGGTAGATCACCGGCGTGCGCTGCGGCGACGGCTCCCCGACATGGATCCCCGGCACGTCGAAGTACTTGCCGTGGTGCTCGATCGGGTGCACTTTCTCGGGGTGGGTGAACACTCCGGACTCGCGATCGCGCACCACGGCGTCGTCCTCCCACGACCCCTCCCACAGCTTGTACAGCACCTCCAGGTACTCGTCGGCGTGGTCGTACCGCTCATCGTGCTGCAACTGGTCGAGCTGCCCCATGTTCTTCGCCGCCGAGGGCAGGTAGCCGGTCACCACGTTCCAGCCGATCCTGCCGTTCGTCAGGTGGTCGAGTGTCGTCAGTCGCCGCGCGAACGGGAAGGGGTGCTCGAAGCCCGTTCCCGCAGTGATGCCGAAGCCGAGGTGCTCGGTGACGGTCGCCATCGCCGACACCAGCAGCAGCGCGTCCGACACGGGCACCTGTGCGGCGTGCCGGATCGCGGCGTCGCCCGTGCCTTGGTACGCGTCGTAGATGCCCAGCACATCGGCGATGAAGATCCCGTCGAACGTGCCCCGTTCCAACAGTTTCGCCAGCTCGGTCCAGTAGCCCAGCTCTTTGTACCGGTGCGACTGGTCTTCCGGGTGCCGCCACAAGCCGGGAGACTGGTGGGCGACGCAGTTCATGTCGAACGCGTTGAAGCGGATCTGGCGGGTCATGGGCGGCACGTTATGCCGCGCCGACCTCTGCGAACATCCTTGTACTCGCCGTGGTTCCAGGACACACGGTCCGCGCGTGCGGCGGTCGATGGGCGAACGCAGGGAGGCGTTGCCGCTAAGCCAGATTGAGCTGCCAGGACACCCCGAAGCGGTCCTCCACCCAGGCGAAAGCGGTGGAGAAGCCGTATTCACCGATCGGCATCAGCTCGCGTCCGCCCTCCCCCAGCTCAACGGCCAAGCGCTCCAACTCCACCCGGCGGGTGCAGTCGACGAACAACGAGACCGACGGAGTGAAGTCGAACTCGTGCGGAAGCGCGCTGTCGCTGATCAGGATCCGTAGGCCGACGATGGCGATCTCCGCGAGCCGGATCCCCTTGCCGTCGGGATGATGGGACACGGAGAGCACCCGGGAATCCAGGAATGCTCGGGTGTACAGATCGATCGCCTCCGAGGCGAGGCCGCCTTGGAACATCAAGAACGGCCGCAGCTGCGTCATCCCGCCAGCCTAATCACCGTCACCACCTACGGTGTGGACATGACATCAGTGGTCGTGGTGGGCAGCGTGAACCTCGACGCTGTCACCACCTGCCAGGCCTTTCCCGCGCCGGGCCAGACCGTGACGGGCCATTCGGTGGCCTTCACGCAGGGCGGGAAGGGTGCGAACCAGGCGATCGCGGCAGCTCGGGCGGGGGCCACAGTGACTTTCATCGGGGCCGTCGGGGACGACCCGGCGGCCGACCGCGTGCTCGCCCCGCTGGCTGCGGCGGGCGTCGACATCTCGGGCGTACGGCGCGTGGCCGGGCCCACGGGCTTCGCGTGCGTCACCGTCGACCGCGAGGGCGAGAACACCATCGTCGTGGTGCCGGGCGCGAACGCCGCGGTGACGCTGACCGACGGTGACCGTGCCGCGGTCGCCGCCGCCGACGTGCTGTTACTGCAGCTCGAGATACCTGTGGCCGCCGTGCTCGACGCCGCCCGGACGGCGCAGGCCGCGGGGACGGCGGTGCTGCTCAACCCGTCGCCGGTGCGCGACCTGCCGCACGAGGTGTGGTCGGCGGTCGACGCCGTGATCGTCAACCGCGACGAGGAGTCGGCGCTCACCGGAGGACTGGGCCGGATACCCCACGTCATCACCACGCTGGGCGCCGACGGTGCCCGCTGGCGCTCGGGCTCCATCACCGTCACCGAATCGGCCCCAACGGTCACGGTGGTGGACACGACCGGCGCCGGCGACGCCTTCGCCGGCGCGCTCGCCGCAGCCTGGGGAACGCCTCCGCGGGAGGCCCTGAGGCTGGCGAACGCCGCCGGCGCCGAAGCGGTCGGGTTCGCCGGCTCCGAGCGCCGCACCACTGCCCACGACACTTCGATATGACGTATCTCACATAGATGTCCCTTGCTGGGGATTGTTCGGCGTGTCGACCACGGATTCGACACCACGGGTGACTTCCACCGACTGCCTCGTTAGCGTCGAAAAGCGATGCACCCCACTGAAGTGAGCTCCACCCCAGGAATCACCCAAGGCGCTGCAGGCGATGCAGTGTCGATCCGACGACCCGAGATCTCCGACGGCACAAGACTGTGGGAGATCGCCAGGGACACAGCGGTACTCGATCTCAATTCGATCTACGCCTACACCCTCTGGTGCGCCGATTTCGCCGAGACCTCTTGCGTCGCAGAGCGCGATGGCGAGGTCGTCGGCTTCGCCACCGGCTACATCCCACCGTCCCGGCCGGACACGATCTTCATCTGGCAGGTGGCAGTAGCCGACACCCATCGCGGCCTCGGCATCGCCGGCCGCATGCTGAACGGACTTCTGGACTACCTTGCCCCGCGGGGCATCTCGCGCCTGGAGACCACGATCGCGCCCTCCAACAAGGCGTCCGATCAGCTCTTCCGATCAGTAGGGCGCACACGATACGGAACTCTCTCCGTCGCAGATTATCTCGATTCATCCGATGTATCTCCCCGTTCGGATCCGCGCGGGCATGAACCCGAGCTGATGTACACGATCACCCCTGTCTAGACCGGGCCGGCGGCAGCCGACGACCCTGATGAGAGGACGAGATGACCACCGCTACACCCACATTCCCCGACACGATCTTCGACACCCGCGAGTCGCACGTGCGCAGCTACTCGCGTGCCTGGCCGGCCGTCTTCGACACCGCCGAGGGATCGTGGATCACCGACCGCGACGGCAATCGCTACCTCGATTTCTTCGCCGGCGCAGGCGCTTTGAACTATGGCCACAACAATCCGATACTCCGTGAGGCGTTGGTCGACTATCTCACCAGCGGACGCATCACCCATTCGCTGGACATGTCCACCGTCGCCAAAGGCGAATTGCTCGAGACCTTCCAGGACGTGATCCTGCGGCCACGGGGATTCGACTACAAGGTGCAGTTTCCCGGCCCCACCGGCACCAACACCGTGGAGGCCGCACTCAAACTGGCCCGCAAGGTGACGGGCCGCGAGTCGATCATCAACTTCACCAACGCATTCCATGGGATGACGTTGGGATCGCTGTCCGTCACCGGCAACTCAATGAAGCGTGCCGGCGCCGGTATCCCGCTGGTGCACGCCACGCCCATGCCGTTCGACAACTACTTCGGCGGCGTCGTCGAGGACTTCCAGTGGTTCGAGCGCGTGCTCGACGACTCCGGATCGGGTCTCAACCGCCCCGCCGCCGTGATCGTCGAGACCGTGCAGGGCGAGGGCGGTGTCAACGTCGCTCGCCCCGAATGGCTCCGCGCGCTCGCCGATCTGTGCACCCGTCGCGAGATCCTGCTGATCGTCGACGACGTCCAGATGGGTTGTGGCCGAACGGGTCCCTTCTTCTCGTTCGAGGTGGCCGGTATCGAGCCCGACATAGTCACGCTGTCGAAGTCGATCGGCGGCTACGGCATGCCGCTCGCGCTCACGCTGTTCAAGCCGAAGCTGGACGTCTGGGGCGCGGGCGAACACAACGGCACGTTCCGCGGCAACAACCCCGCATTCGTGACCGCCAAAGTAGCGCTCGACCACTACTGGTCCGACGACGCCCTCGAGCGCAGCACCCTGGCCAAGGGCGAGCGGATCGCCGCGCGTTTCCAAGCGCTGGTGGCCGAGTTCCCCACGCAGATCTCCACGCGAGGCCGCGGCCTGGTCCAGGGCCTGGCGTTCACCGAGCCGGATCTCGCCGGACGGGTGTGCAGTGCCGCGTACAGCGACGGGCTGCTCGCCGAGACGTCGGGGCCCGAGGACGAGGTGGTCAAGCTGCTGCCGCCGCTGACCATCACAGAGGCCGAGATCGACCTGGGTCTGGACATCCTCGAGGCCGCCACCCGGAAGGCGGTCGCGCGATGATCGTCCGCACCACCGACGAGATCACCGGTACCGAGCGCGATGTCGCGGCAGGACATTGGCGCAGCAAGCGCATCGTCCTGGGTGGCGACGGGGTGGGTTTCTCGTTCCACGAGACCACGATCGAGCCGAACTCCGTCAACGAGTTCCACTACGCGAACCACGTCGAGGCCGTGTGGCTGATCGAGGGCGAGGGGACGCTGCTCGACCGCGAGACCGGTAGGTCACACGCCCTGGCCCCCGGCACGATGTACCTGCTGAACGGCTATGAGCGGCACACCGTCACCACCCGCACGCGGATGCGGATGCTCTGCGTGTTCAACCCGCCGGTGGTGGGTACAGAGGTGCATGACGAGAACGGCGTCTACCCGCTGGTCGCGGTCCACGGGTAAAACCCGGTCCCCACCGGCCGTCGTCGAGGTAGAACGGACGGCATGACCTCTCTCGACGAACGCGCCGCCACGCTGAAATCCCTCCACCGGAAGGGCGACCCCGTCGTCCTTCCCACCGTGTGGGACGCGTGGTCGGCGCGTTCTGCCGTCGCGGCCGGCTTCGCCGCCCTCACCGTCGGTAGCCACCCGTTGGCCGACTCCATCGGCCGGCCCGACGGCGAGGGTATGACGTTCGAAGAGGCCATGACCCGGGTCGCGCAGATCACCGGGGCGGTGGACGTTCCGGTATCCGTCGACATCGAGTCCGGCTACGGCGAGTCGGCGGACCGGCTGATCGAGGGCCTCCTCGATGCCGGGGCGGTGGGTCTGAACATCGAGGACACCGTCCACGGTGAGGGCGGCCGCCTCCGCGAGCCCGCCGAGCACGCCGCGGTCATCGCCGACCTCCGTGCCGCCGCGACCGCGGCGGGCGTGCCCGTGGTGATCAACGCGCGGACCGACGTCATCCTCAAGTACGCGGCCGGCCGGGCCGACCCGGTGGGCGACGCGATCGCGCGGCTGCAGCTGTGCGCCGACGCAGGTGCAGACTCGCTGTACCCGGTCGGCTTCCACGACGACGCGACACAGCGGCGACTGGCCGACGAGCTACCGCTGCCGGTCAACGTCATCGCGCACCCCGCCACATCGGACCTCGCCACCCTCGCGGCCAACGGCGCAGGCCGGATCAGCTTCGGTCCGCTGCTTCAAGCCGCCCTCACCGAACGCATCGCCGAACTCCTGCACCGCTGGCGATAGCGACCGTCAGAACACCGCCACGGGATTGACGGGTGAGCCCGTGCCCGCGGGATATTCAGCGGCGCGACGACGAACAGTCATATCGTCGGTATCTTCATGATCTTTATGCTGAACGAATGACAGAAGGTCGCCGATTCCCTGGCCGCGTCGGCATGGTCGGGTTGGGAAACATCGGTCTGCCGATGGCCCGCCACATCCTCACCACCGCCACCACTCATGGCGCCAGCCTCGCACTTCACGCGCGCGACCGCGCGAAAGTCGCGACGTTGCTCGACGACGGGGCGCTCTGGGTCGAGCGGCCGGCCGGGCTCGCCGAGGTCGACGTGCTGCTGTCGATGTTGCCGGATCTCCCGCAGCTGGAGCCCCTCCTGTGGGGAGCCGACGAGATCGCCGCGGCAGTCACGACGCCCACCCTGCTGCTCGTCGGCTCCTCGTCGTCGCCCTCCGGCGTGCGCACGCTCGCCGCTCGCGCCGCGACCGAGACCGGCGGCCTGCTGCGCGTGGTCGACTGTCCGGTGTCCGGCGGAGTCGAGGGCGCGGCGGCGGGTGACCTCGCAGTGATGGTCGGTGGGTCCGACGCCGACGTCGCGCTCGCCACCCCCGTGCTGGCCTCGTACGGCACGCCCGTACATCTGGGGCCACTCGGCTCGGGCCAGGTGGCGAAAGCCTGCAATCAGATGGTGGTCGCCGCCACCGTCCTGGCGCTGTCGGAGGCGGCCGTGCTCGCAGACCGGTCCGGGCTCGATGTGCGGGCCCTGTTCGATCTCCTCGGGCGGGGATACGCGGGCAGCCGGGTCCTCGAGACGCGTGGCCGGTCGATCGCGGCGCAGGATTACCGGGTGGCCGGTGCGGCCCGTTACATGCTCAAAGACCTCGGTTTCGCGGTCGCCGAGGCGAACCACACCGGGGCCGTGTTGCCGCAGGCCGCAACAGATCTCGCGGCATTCAGCGCGTTGGTCGAGCAGGGTCTGGGCGACGACGATCTGACCGTCGCGCGCGCCTACATCGAATCGCTGGGCTGAGCCCGCTCACGCGCCCGTCGGGGATCCGGGCGTCAGACGAATGATGTTCGTGGCTCTGATCAGTGCGGCCCGAAATGGTGCGCGGGCCAGGTCTGCGGGCCTCGCCTGCGGAACCAACGGCGTTTTGCGTCGATACCGGGCAAAGCCCCCCGGATCGCGCGCGACGACACCGGCAGCGCGATTGAATAGCGGCGTCGCGACTCGAACGACGCACCGCCGAACGACGCACCGCCCAACGACGCCGACGGCGCCGACCCCGAAGGAGTCGACATGATCGTGGACTGCGCGCATTACCTGGGCGGCGCCCGACAGAGCGATGGTGCGATAGCGCTGGCGGAGGCCGCCGAGTACTGCAACAGCAAGGGTGGGTTCGTCTGGCTAGGGCTGTTCGAGCCGACGCCAGTCGAGATGGACGATGTGCGAACGGCGTTCGGGCTACACGAGCTCGCGGTCGAGGACGCCCGTACGTACCACCTGCGCCCCAAGGTCGAGCTGTTCGAACCCGACGTGACGCTGGTCATTCTGCGCACGGCGCGCTATGACGATGCCCGAGAAGAGGTCGACTTCGGCGAGATCAGCGTATTCGTGGGGGCCAACTTCGTGATCACGGTGCGGCAAGGCGTGGCCAGCGAACTACACGGTGCGCGCGCCCGGCTCGAACTGCACCCCGAGTTGCTCGAGCTCGGCACCGACTCGGTGCTATGGGCGGTCCTGGACCAGGTCGTGAAGACCTACGAGCCGGTCGTCGGGGAGGTCGAGCACGACATCGAGCAGATCGAGGAGACGGTGTTCTCCGGCACCGTCGCCGCGACGGAACGGATCTACCTGCTCCGTCGCGAGGTCACCAATTTCCATCGCGCGGCGCACCCGCTGTTGGCGGTGATCGGCACGGTCGAGAAGCACGTCGCTGCCACCATCCTGGCGCCGTACCTCCGGGACGTGTACGACAGCCTTCAGCTGATCAGCGAGGAGGTCTCGGCGCAACGCGAACTGCTCAGCACCATCCTGCAGGCCAATATCGCCGTCATCTCGGTGGAGCAGACCCGGATCAGCGTCAAGCAGAGCGCGACGATGGAGCGGTTGACCATCCTGGCCACGGTGTTCCTGCCGCTGACTTTCGTCACCGGCTTCTTCGGGCAGAACTTCGGGTGGCTCACCTCGAACATCGACGGAATGTGGACCTTCGTGATACTGGGTCTCGGCGGCCTCGCACTGCCGCTTCTGCTGCTCTGGTACTGGCTGCGGACCAATCGCACCGTCGACATCGACGCCCCGATCGAGGGAAGCAAAGCGCTCCCCTGAAGCCGGTACGCGATCCGCCGGTGCCGACGCAGCCCGGTCTCCGCCCACGGGCAGCCCCCGTGGGCAGCTGCTCAACGCCGGCGATCTCGCGTGGCTCGTTAGTCTGGGAGTCATGCGCACCGTGATCCCGGCGTGGGAGCCCGCGCACGCCACGGAGCCCGATCCCGACGCCGACGAACGCCTGTCCGCGGCGGGGGAACTGCTGGCCGGACGTTCGATCGTCGCGCTCACCGGGGCGGGGGTGTCGACAGCCTCGGGAATCCCCGACTACCGGGGACCGGATTCGCCGCGCCGCACCCCGATGACGCTGCAGCAGTTCCTCGGCTCTCCGGAATTCCGGCGACACTACTGGGCCCGGAACCACCTCGGCTGGCGGCACATGGATTCGGCGCTGCCCAACGATGCGCACCGGGCGCTGGCGCGGATGCCTGGCGTCACCGGTGTGATCACCCAGAACGTGGATCTACTGCACCTCAAGGCGGGCTCGGCCAACGTGCTCGACCTGCACGGAAACTACGCGCGAGTGCGCTGCCTCTCGTGCGGAGCCACCATGAGCCGACACCGACTGCACACCATCCTGGAGCCACTCAACGCCGGGTTCACCGCGCGGATCGCCGGCCGTGGCGCGCTCGAGGTGGCGCCGGACGCCGACGTGGTGATCGCGGACACCACCGACTTCACCATGGTCGACTGCGACTGCGGCGGCGTGCTCAAGCCGGACATCGTGTACTTCGGCGAATCCGTCCCCAAACCCGTTGTCGCCCGAGCCTTCTCGATGGTGGAACAGGCCGAGGCGTTACTCACATTGGGTACGTCGTTGACCGTCATGTCCGGACTTCGGTTCGTGCGGCACGCAGCGAAAGCAGGCAAGCCCGTGGTGATCGTGAACCGCGGCGCTACCCGGGGCGATCAGCTCGCCACCGTCAAGGTCGATTGCGACGTCGCCCATGCGACCACTCGGCTGCTCGAACTGCTCTGAGCCGCGTGGTCACGAACGCAGCGGTGCAGGGCCGGCATCGTTCACCGAAGCGTGCCTCGCCGCTATGGCTGCGATCGTGACCGCTCCCGGCTCAGAGTCCCGCGGCCGCGAGCGCGGCGGCGGCCTCGTCGCCCTGCGCGAGGTCGCGCGAGGAGCAACACAACAGCGTCGCACCCGCACGCACCGCCGCGACCGCGCGATTGCCGGTGGATCCGTACCGGGCGATCGCCCCGGCTTCGAGAGCATCGGTGATCACGGTGCCCTGAAAGCCCACCGCCCCGCGCAGGTGATTCTGAATGATGGTGCGCGACATGCCAGCCGGGTTCGCTGCGTCCAGCGCCGGGTAGACCGCCCATGACGTCATCACCATGGACACTCCGGCCCCCACCGCGGCACGGTAGGGAGCCATGTCCACCGAGGTGAGCGTCGCCGCCGGCAGGTCGATGGTGACCGGACCCGTATCGGTGTCCGCACCGGCCGGAGCGGCACCCAGACCCGGGAAGTGCTTCGCGCACGCGGATATCCCCGCGCCCTGCAGCGCCGAGATGAACGCAGCCCCCGCCTCTCCCACGACGGCGGGGTCGGACGAGAAGCTGCGGCCCGCGGAGTCGATGAAGTCTCCGGCCGAGCGATATACGTCGAGGACCGGCGCGAGATCGCCGGTCAAGCCTGCGCCGTGCAGCACCGAGCCCGCCGTCGCCCCCTGGGCCCGTGCAGCAGCGGCAGGATCCGCCGACGCACCGACCGACTTCGCCGACGCCGCGGGGCCGCCGGGAACGCGGTTCACTTCACCGCCCTCCTGGTCGACGAGCAGCGCCAACGGTCCGGCCGCAGCCTTCCGGAACTCGGCGGCGACCGCGGCCAGCTGACCGGACGAGGAGATGTTGTCGGAGAAGAAGATCACTCCTCCGACCTGCCCCTTCGACACCTTGGTGAGCAGC
>CAJCHX010000411.1 GCA_903970215.1 Acidobacteriaceae bacterium | reverse complement strand
CCTGTCCCTATCAGCGGTCGACCAACGCCACCGGCGACCGGTGACAACACCCCCCGGATCATGCGTGAGACAGGGGACTTCAGTCATGCCGGTGCCGGCGACCATAGCCCTGGTTTCAGGGCTACCTAGAAGGTAACGGGGCACCACGGGCGGCGTCGTACGGGATCGGCTGGGACAGACTGAAGAGCCGGCGGTTAGGTATCACGCATCACACCCCGTCCCGCAACCGAACGGATGCAGGACGCTTTACGCTGGCCCCGTCTCCGTAGCTCACCGTGTCCCGCGCCGCGGACGATATCGACTACGCGACTGACTAGGCAGCGTGCGAGGCAACGGAACACCGGCATGTCACGTCCTGCGCGTCTATCCGAATCGGGACGGATGGTCGCCGCTGACCGCAGGCAGGCCGGTCCGCCGCGTCGTCACAGCGACCGCCGGAGCCGCGACTCCGTCGGCCTCCTACTTCGTCTCGTTCGGATGGCTGGTGTGCACCTGTTCCAGGTACACGATGCGGCCCTCGACGTAGAACCAGATACGCGCGGTGCCCTTGGCGAGGCGGATCTCGTACTCGATCTTCTTCGGCGGCCGCGGGACGAGTACCCTCTTGCCCGCCACCGCTACGGACGCTCCACGACGGTGTCGTCGTCATCGTCGTCCAGCCACTCCAGATCGGCCTGACCGAGGCCAGCGGCGATCGCGGTCGCCGTCTCCCGCCACGAGGTCAGCTCCGAGAGCACCCGGTGCGGCTGATCGGTGGAGAACGACGCCCGCGCGGCGTCGACGAGATCCTGGGCGCAGGTGGCGCGGTCCTCCGTGGACAGGGCGAGCATCCAGGGGAACGCGCGGGACATCCGATCGGCGAGCGGGCCGTCGTCGCTCACCACCGCGCCGATGAGCTGCGCGGCGAACTCGAGCAACCTGGTGCGGCCCTCCGCCTCGCGCTGCGACATGAGCACGAGATCCTCGCCGTCACGGCGGGTCACAGTGACCGGGTGGTCCTCGGCCTCGGCGAACACCTCGGCCGAGTGCTTGCTCAGGTCCGAGGAGCGGCGCGTGGTGGTGCGGGGCGCGGTCGTGGGCATGCCGCCATGCTATTCGGAACGTGTTCGGAAGTCCACGTGGGCTTCGTCGCGGGCTTGCGCGCTATGTTCTCCGATCGTCTTCCCGTTCGCGGCTCGCGCACAGTTCTACTTCGACGGCAACAAGCGAGCCAGACCGCGGATGCACTATCCAGAACCCGGCAGGTTCTAACCCTGTTCAGGTCGCGCGGTCGCCGATGCCGCGTACCAGATCGATGCCTCGGCCGAGGTTGTCGAGGCGAGCGCTGAGCGTCGCGCCGGCAGGGTAGAGACGGACGGTGTCCACCCCGATGTCACGCCAGGTCTTCAGGCGATCGCGGACCCTGTCTTCGGTCCCGATCAGGGTGGTCGCCAACACCATCTCGTCGGTGATCAGCGCTGCGGCGCCGTCGCGATCGCCCGCCTGCCAGCGCTCGTGGACCTCGGTGGCGACGTCGGCCCAACCTTGGCGGCTGTAGGCGTTGTTGTAGAAATTGGTGCTACCGGAACCCATGCCGCCCAGGGAGAATGCGAGTTCGTATTTGCGGCGCCCGACCGCCTCGGCGAGACCGGCCTCGTCCACGATGTTGATCTCGGCGCCCTGGCAGATGTCGAGGTCGGTGCGACTGCGCCCGGATCGGGCGAGGCCGGCGTCCAAGTGGGAGAAGTAGGCGTCGGCCCCCTCAGGCACGAAACTGGTGCCCAGCCATCCATCGGCGATCTCGCCGGTCAGTTCCAGCATCTTCGGCGACAGTGCCGCCAGATAGATCGGTACCGATACCGGTTGCACGCTCAGCCGCATCGGCCGGCTCTCGCCGGGTAGTGGGATGGTGAACCGGTCGCCTGCGAACGCGATCTTGTCGCCGGTGAATGCGCTCCGGACGATCTGCACGGTCTCGCGCATTCGCGCGAGTGGGTGGGCGAACGGGATCCCGTGCAGGCCCTCGATGACCTGGGGGCCGGACGCGCCGAGACCGAGCAGGAACCGGCCCTCGGACAGGTGGGCGAGCGTCATCGCCGTCTGCGCGATCACCACGGGAGTGCGGGTACCGAGCTGTATCACCCCGGAGCCCAACAGAATTCGATGCGTTTTAGCCGCCAGATAGCCCAGCGGCGACGGCGCATCGGTGCCCCAGGCCTCGGCTACCCAGCAGGCGTCCAAACCGAGCTTCTCGGCCTCGACCACGAACTCGGTGAGCTCCGGCCAGTTGCCGGCAGAGCCCTCCACGGTGGTAGCGGTGCGCATCACGGCTCCCGTTCCAGTCGGTCCTTGATTCCGGCGAGATTGGTTCGCATGCCGCTTTCGAACTCGCGCAGCCGCACGAACACGATCTTCTGTTCCTTATCGGGCATGGCGGCGATGGCCAGACTCAACCCGGAGGGAGCCGGACCCAACTGCATCCACTGCCTGAGCACGGTTCCGTCCCCGTCGGGCTGGAGAGTGAAACGCCATATGCTGGAAGGGTTCTCGGTATCCCCCACGGCCCAGGCGAACCGATTGGGGGCTTCGTGTTCGATCACTGTGCTGACCGTCTCCCACTCGCCCAAGGCGCTGTGGGCGTTGCGCCCGGTGAACCGCGCGCCCAGACCGGCTTCGGTGGCGCCGTCGAGCCACTCCACCGATTGCACCTCGCTGCTGAGCGTCGGCATGAGGTGGATGTCGTTGACCAGATCCCATACTCGCTGCGGTGTGGCCGCGATGTAGATCTCGGCCTCCACGGACGGCGTGTCGGCGTACACCTGTCCAGTCCAATCCATGCCTGATCTTTCCCTTCGCCTACTGGAGCCATCCGCAAGGTACCAGCCTCCCGTGGAGCTCGACCTTTTTGGTTATACGATGCATAATAGTTTTTATGACTACAACTAATTCGGATGCCCTCGACCCACGATCGACCGGGGGTGGGCCTGTACTCCTGATCGGCGGCTCTCGGGGCCTGGGCCTCGCGCTCGCTGAGGAGTGGGTGCGGCGCGGCCGGCACGTCGTCGCCACCGTCCGCGGCTCGGCCCGCACCCCGCTCCATGACCTCGCCGACGCCCATCCCGACCGGATCGAGATCGAGACGGTCGATATCACCGAGCCCGGGCAGATCGCGGCGTTGCGCGCTCGCCTGGCCGGCCGCACCTTCGACCTCCTGTTCGTCAATGCCGGCATCGCGACCCAGCGCGATGATTCGGTGGCCCAGACGCCGACCGACGATTTCGTGCGGGTCATGGTGACCAACGCGCTCAGTCCGCTGCGCGTCATCGAGGCCTTCGAAGACCTCGTGGAACCCACGGGCACGATCGGGGTGATGTCCTCGGGGCAGGGCAGTGTGGCGAACAACGAGTCGGGCGGCCACGAGGTGTATCGCGGTAGTAAGGCCGCGCTCAACACCTTCATGCGCAGCTACGCGGCACGCCATGCCGGCCAACCACGGACTCTGGTCCTCATGGCGCCCGGATGGGTGCGCACGGAACTCGGCGGCGAGGGCGCGCGGCTCACCATCGACGAGAGCATTCCGAACGTCGTCAGGACGCTCGACGGCCTCCAGGGGAGCCCCGGCCTGCACTACGTCGACTACCTCGGCCGCACCGTGCCGTGGTGAGGGCCACGGAAACCAATCCCGCGCAACGGGTCTGGTCCCTCATGCAGCGGTTCGTGGAGGCCCACAACCGTCATGGCGAGTTGGCCGAGGCGCTCGGATTCCGTCTCGGCGCGGGCCGGGGGAAGGTCCTGTTCCAGCTCCGCGGCGGACCGATGACGCTTCGCCAGATCGCCGAGGTCAACGGCGTCGACGCCCCTTACGCGACCCTGATCGTCGACAAGCTGGAAGCCCACGGCCTCGTCGAACGCCGCCCCCACCCCGAGGACCGGCGCCGGAAGCTGGTCTCCCTCACGGCGGCCGGACTCGAAGCCATCGCGACCGCAGACGCCGTTCTGCTGCGGCCGCCGTCCGCGCTCGGAACCCTCTCCGCCGACGACCTCGATCAGCTCAGTGGGCTGCTCGGGCGCCTCCTCGACGCAGACGCAGACGCGGTCGACGATCCGAACGGCGCTGCGTGACCGTGCGCCACGTGGATTGCCGCAGCTGCGTCGGCGACTACCTGCACAACGACCTGCAGAATTTCGACGAAGAGCTGCCGGTATGGGTCTGAGCGAGTTCTTCATGGCATGACCGCGGGCTCGGCCGTCGAATCAGTACAGCGGGCGCACCGAGTACACGTGCAGTTTGGTGGGGGCTCCCTTGGCCTTGAACCGGCGGGGACGGAGCTGGTAGCGGGTGCGGTCGGCGATGGTGAACACCGTCTCGGACGCCAGCACCTCGCCGCCGCTCGCGGCCTCCGCGACTCGGGCCGCGATGTTGACGTCGACGCCGATCAGATCGCCCTTCACCCGCCGAGGGGTGCCGGTGTGCAGACCCGCGCGCAGTACGGGGCGGTAGTCGTCCGCCACGTCGATCGTGCCGACCGCCTCGATGGTCTCGAAGGTGGCCTCGATCGCCTCGTCGCCGTCGAAGGCGGCCATCGCACCGTCGCCCATCGTCTTGATCACCACGCCGCCGTGCCGGTGCACCACCTCGCGCGTAGTGCGATTGACGGCGTCCAGCAGCCGGACGATGTCGTCGTCGGATCGGTGCAACGCCCAGGTCGAGAAGCTCACCAGGTCGGTGAACAGGATCGTGACGGGTTGCGGCGGAAGGTAATCGTGGTCGCGTCGGGAGAGGAACGCCTGCCAGGTGGCGGTTGCCAGACTCCCGAGCTCACGGGTGACCGTTCGGTCGTCGCCGACGACGCGGTCGAGTAACGCGTTGAGGCGCTGCGTGGACTCCGCCTCGGGGCGGAAGAGATCCTTCTTCGGGCCGCCGGGGAGGTGTTCACGGGCGGCGCGAACGACACTGGTGGCCGTTTGGCTGCGATTGATCGCGCTCATGGCACGCGCACCAGCAGCCAGAGCTGCGCGGCTGGCCTCCGACGCTGACCGACCACCGCTCTCGTGGTGCGTGGCGGGATCGTTCGGGAGTTCCTTCGCCGTCACACCCTGAATCATTGCAGACCGGTCAGTGATAAGGCCCCGCACCGAGCCGGTCGGCCTCCGCCAATGTCGCTGCGAGCTTGGCACCGTAGACCATCGCGTCCAAGTCGGCCGCCGCGTCGAGCAGTGCGACCAGTGTTCGCATCAAGCTCCACCCGTGATGGCGTGTCGCCGCCGGGCGGATTCCGAACTCGAAAGTCCCGCCGCGTACGTCATAGTGGTCTAGCACGTCACATCTCCGATCGCCTTTGATCTTGTCTGTAAGGCTAGGCCGATGAGGTCCGTGACCGATTGATTTCGGCCTGTTCGTTCCGAAGGTGTCATCGCAGGCCCATCGCGTCGCGGTCGGCGTAGCGTCGGTGCTATGTACGTTGAGACGCAGACCACAGATCCCTGCCCGGTGTGCGGCGAGCTGCTGATGATCCGCCGCCCCTACATCGAAGTGAGCGGCAACCGCGAGTGGCAGACACCGTACGTCCACTGCCGCGTGCCGGGTCACTTCAACGAGGCGCGGCCGACCCGCCGCGCGCCCGCACACAGCTGAGCCCGACCCCTCACCTACCCGTCCACCCCTGAGGGGGATGGTCGGGAGCCTGCGATCGCGTCTACTCATGTGATAGGCATCACTAATCGTGCGATAAGCCACCCGATTTGTGATGTGAATCACATCTGGTGGAAGCATTCGCTCCGGCAGGGAGGTGGATTGTGACGACGGATGACGACAGCCTGGCCACGGTCGTCCGCGAGGTGGTCGCGGAGCATCGCGAGCAGCGCGGTCCGCTGATCGAGATCCTGCATGGAATCTCGAAGCGCCTGGGCTATGTGGATCCCGGTGTGGTCCCGTTGGTCGCGACCGAGCTGAATCTCTCGCGCGCAGACGTGCACGGAGTGGTCACGTTCTACCGGGATTTCCGTTCCGAGCCGCCGGGCCGGGTCACCGTCAAGGTATGTCGTGCGGAGGCGTGTCAGTCGATGGGGGCCGAGCGACTGCTCGCCCGCCTGGAGCAGACCCTAGGGATGAAGGTCGGCAGCACCGGGGACGACGGCGCCCTGACGTTGGATCAGGTGTTCTGCCTCGGCAACTGTGCTCTCGGCCCATCCGGGCAGATCAACGGACGGGTGTACGGGCGGCTTGACCACGACCGGATCATCGGCCTGATCAGGGCGGAGGCGCCGTGATCACCGTGTACGTCCCGCGCGACTCCGCGGCCACCTCGGTCGGCGCAGACGAGGTCACCGTCGCTCTCGAGCGCGAGGCGGCCCTCACCGGTCGGTCGGTCCGATTGGTCCGCACCGGTACCCGCGGCATGCTGTGGCTCGAACCGCTCGTCGAGGTCGATACCGGGACCGGTCGGGTGAGGTACGGACCCGTCTGCGCCGACGAGGTGGCCGAGCTGGTGGCCGCGGGCCTGTTCGAGGGCGCACCGCACCCGCGGTGCGTGGGGCCCGTAGACGAGTTGCCATGGATGCGCGACCAGCAGCGGATCTGCTTGGCGCGCGTCGGTGTCATCGATCCGCTGGATCCCGTCGCCTACGAGCGAACCGGCGGCCTCGTCGGCCTCCGCCGCGCCCTCGCCATGCCGCCCGAGCAGGTGATCGCGGAGGTCACCGAATCGGGTCTGCGCGGCCGGGGCGGCGCGGGCTTCCCCGCCGGCATCAAGTGGAAGACGGTCGCCGACGCGGCAGGCCCGGACGGGCTGAAGTTCGTCTGCTGCAACGCCGACGAAGGCGACAGCGGGACGTTCGCCGACCGCATCGTCATGGAGGGTGATCCGTTCAGCCTGCTCGAGGGCATGACCATCGCGGCCCACGCGGTGGGTGCGTCGGAGGGCTACATCTACCTGCGGTCCGAGTACCCGGACGCGGCTGCCGTGCTGTCCGCGGCGATCGGGGTGGCTCGCGACTGCGGGTGGCTCGGCCGCGACATCCTGGACTCGGGGTCGGACTTCGACATCCACCTGCGGATTGGCGGCGGCGCATACATCTGCGGCGAGGAGACCTCGATGCTCGAGAGTCTCGAGGGAAAGCGGGGCATGGTGCGGGCCAAACCCCCGATACCCGCGATCACCGGCCTGTTCGGCCGGCCGACGGCGGTCAACAACGTCCTCACCTTGGTGAGCGTTCCCGCGATCCTCGCCGACGGCGGCAAGGCGTACGCCGAGCTGGGTGTCGGGCGGTCCCGCGGTACGCAGGTGTTCCAGCTGGCGGGCAATATCGCGCGAGGTGGCGTGTTCGAGACCGCGTTCGGCATCACGTTGTCGGAGTTGGTCAGCGGTTACGGCGGCGGAACCCACTCGGGGCGGCCGCTGCGGGCGGTGCAGGTCGGCGGGCCACTCGGCGCGTATATACCGGCCGAACGGATGGATCTGCCGACCGATTACGAGGCGTTCGCAGCGTCCGATTTCATGCTGGGCCACGGGGGCATCGTCGCGTTCGACGACACCGTCGACATGGCCTCGATGGCCCGATTCGCCATGGAGTTCTGCGCAGAGGAATCGTGCGGCAAGTGCACGCCGTGCCGCATCGGCTCCGTGCGCGGCGTCGAGACCATCGACCGCATCGTCGGCGGCGAGGATCCGGAAGGCAACCTGGCGCTCCTGAGCGATCTGTGCGACGTGATGACGGAGGGATCGCTGTGCGCCATGGGCGGTCTCACCCCCAACCCCGTGCGCAGCGCGATGCTCCACTTCCCCGAGGATTTCACCGCTCGCCGGCAGACCACCAGCGCAGCGCAAGGCACGACGGAGAAGGAATCACGATGACGACGGCCAACGATCACGATCTCGGCACCCCGGCGCCGCCGCCGGGAGCCCGCGAGGTGACCATCGAGGTGGACGGATTCCCGGTCACCGTCGGCGAGGGCAGCTCGGTGATGCGTGCCGCCGCGCTCGCGGGGGTCGACATTCCGAAGCTCTGTGCCACCGACAGCCTGGACGCCTTCGGCTCATGCCGGTTGTGCCTGGTCGAGATCGACGACCGCCGTGGCACACCCGCGTCTTGCACGACCCCGGTCACCGACGGCATGAAGGTGCGCACCCAGACCCCGAAGCTCGAGAAGCTCCGCCAATCGGTGATGGAGCTGTACCTGTCGGATCACCCGCTGGACTGCCTCACCTGCCCCGCCAACGGCGACTGTGAGCTGCAGGACATGGCAGGCGTCGTGGGCCTGCGGCAGGTCCGTTACGGATACGCGGGCGAGAACCATCTCGACGCCGAGAAAGACCGCAGCAACCCGTATTTCGATTTCGACCCGAGCAAGTGCATCGCCTGTTCGCGATGCGTCCGGGCGTGCGGCGAGATCCAGGGGACGTTCGCGCTGACGATCTCGGGCCGCGGATTCGAATCCAAGGTGTCGGCCGGAGCGGACGAAGCGTTCATCGACTCCGAGTGCGTCTCGTGCGGTGCGTGCGTGCAGGCCTGCCCGACGTCGACGCTGCAGGAGAAGGCAGTCGTCGAGCTCGGCATGCCTACGCGGACGGTGGAGACGACGTGCGCGTACTGCGGCGTCGGCTGCTCCTTCAAGGCGGAGCTACGCGGCGACGAACTGGTCCGCATGGTCCCGGCCAAGAACGGCGGAGCAAACGAAGGACACGCATGTGTCAAGGGCCGCTTCGCCTTCGGCTACGCCACCCATCCCGATCGCGTTGTCACGCCCATGATCCGCGCGCGGATCACCGACGACTGGGAGGTGGTCGACTGGGACACCGCCATCTCCTACACAGCGAAGCGGATGCGTGAGATCCAGGAGCGCCACGGTATCGGCGCGATCGGTGGTATCAGCTCATCGCGATGTACCAACGAGGACGTGTACGTCGTGCAGAAGATGGTGCGGGCGGCGTTCGGCAACAACAACATCGACACCTGCGCGCGAGTATGTCACTCGCCGACCGGCTACGGTCTCAAGCAGACCTTCGGTGAGTCGGCGGGCACGCAGGACTTCCGATCCGTCGCCGCCGCGGACGTGATCGTGGTGATCGGCGCGAACCCCACCGACGGCCATCCGGTGTTCGCCTCACGGATGAAGCGCCGGATCCGCGAGGGCGCGCGGCTCGTCGTGATCGATCCTCGTCGAACGGACCTCGTGCGGTCTCCGCACGTCGAGGCGGATTATCACCTGCCGATACGACCCGGGACCAACGTGGCCATGGTCAACGCACTGGCCCACGTGGTGGTCACGGAAGGGCTGGTCGACCGGGAGTTCGTGGCGGATCGGTGCGAGGACTTCGAGAAATGGGCCGACTTCATCGCCCGGCCGCAACACAGTCCGGAGGTCGCCGAAACCGTGACCGGGGTGCCGGCCGACGATATCCGCGCGGTAGCCCGCCTGTACGCCACCGGCGGCAACGCCGCCATCTACTACGGTCTCGGCGTCACCGAACACAGTCAGGGCTCGACCATGGTGATGGGCATGGCCAACCTCGCCATGGCGACCGGGAACATCGGTCGGGAGGGGGTCGGCGTCAATCCGTTGCGGGGGCAGAACAACGTACAGGGCTCATGCGATATGGGATCGTTCCCGCACGAGTTGCCCGGCTACCGCCACGTGTCCGACGATGCGGTGCGGCACGTCTTCGAATCTCTGTGGGACCGTCCGCTTCTCGCGGAGCCGGGGCTGCGGATTCCGAACATGTTCGACTACGCGATCGAGGGTTCGTTCAAGGGCCTGTACGTCCAGGGTGAGGACATCGCACAATCCGATCCGAACACCGCCCACGTATTCGCGGCCCTCGGGGCGCTCGAACTGCTTGTGGTCCAAGACCTTTTCATCAACGAGACCGCCAAGTTCGCCCACGTCTTCCTACCCGGAACGTCGTTCCTCGAGAAGAACGGGACGTTCACCAACGCGGAGCGGCGGATCAACCGCGTGCGGCCGGTGATGGCCTCGCGGACCGGGCGCGAGGAGTGGCAGATCCCGTGTGCGATCGCCACCGCCATGGGCTTCCCTATGCATTACGCCGATCCCGGCGAGATCATGGACGAGATCGCCGCGGTCACCCCGACGTTCGCCGGAGTCTCGTTCGAGAAACTGGATCGGCTGGGCAGCGTGCAGTGGCCGTGCACCGAGGAGGCGCCGGACGGTACGCCGATCATGCACGTCGACGAGTTCGTCCGCGGCAAGGGGCGGTTCGTCACGACCACCTTCGTGCCCACCACAGAGCGGTCGACCCGTCGGTTCCCGCTGATCCTCACAACGGGGCGGATCCTCAGTCAATACAACGTCGGTGCCCAGACGCGGCGCACGGACAACGTCGTCTGGCACCCCGAGGACATCCTCGAGATCCACCCGCACGACGCCGACGACCGGGGGATCTCCGACGGCGACCGGGTGACGATCACCAGTCGAGTGGGCGAGACGCGACTGGTGGCGATGATCTCCGATCGGATGCCGGTGGGCGTGGTCTACACCACCTTCCATCACCCCGACAGCGGCGCCAACGTGGTGACCACCGACAACTCCGATTGGGCGACCAACTGCCCCGAGTACAAGGTCACGGCGGTCCAGGTCGCATCCGCCGCGACGGGGCCGGCGCAGCGCACCGCGACCGATGCCGCAGAGCTGATCCACGCTGGGGTGCCTGGGGAGTCGAGATGAGCGAGCGCCCAACGGAACTGCGTCTGGCCACCGACATCGCGGCCCAATTCCGCGAGCAGTCGCCGCAGGACGCGGCTCCGTTCATCGCGCAGCACATCCGCCGGAATTGGGACCCGCGAATGCGGGCATCGCTGATCGACCAGGTGCACGCGCGCGGGTCGAGCGTCGATCTGCACGTCGCGGCGGTCGTGGACCTGCTCGAATAGGCGGTGATTTTCGGCGCTGCCACCACCGGAGCTCATCGAAGGTGGAACAGCCTGGCGGACAGTCGATCCGGGGTGAGCACCACCAGCTCGTCCGCGCGGACGTCCACCATCGCCTCGAGTCCCGATCGGCGGGCGTGTGTGTGGGCCCAGGCCGGCGCCTCCACGTGTGCGTGGGCATGGATGACGATGCTCCAGGCCGTGCCGGCCTGCGCGTCGTAGTCGTCGACCTCGAACACGGTGTCGGGGTGCGTTGCCAGGTGCCGGAATTTGGTGCCGAGTCGGGTTCGGATGAGGATCTGGTGGGCCTGGGTGACGTAGTTGACGGGGAACACCTCGATGGTCCCGTCCGGCGCCGTCGTCACGATGCGACCGATGTTCTGGGCACCGAGGTGTTCCCACACCTGGTTGCCGGGCATGACGTTGGTAGCCATCATGGACTCCTTCGTTGTGCCGGTGTGGTTGTCACCGGAGGCTGAATTCGCGGGCTTTGATGGTGTTGGGCACCAGGACGACCACCTCGTCCGCATCGACATCGATCACGGGTTGCAGGCCGGCGGCGTCCGCCGCGGTGAGTGCCCATGTGCTGCTGTCGATTCCGGCGGAGGCGTGGATGACCACGCTCCACGCGGACCGCTGCTCGTGGTCGTGGTGGTCCACTTCGAACACCACCTCCGGGAAGACCGCGAGCTCGAACAGTTTGCTACCGGGATGGGTTCTGATGAGGATCGACTCTGCGAGGCAGGCGTAGTTCACCGGGTACACGTCGATCGCGCCGCCGGCGGTCGAGGTGACCAGCCGCCCCACGTTCTCGGTACGTAGCCGGTCCCACGCCTCGTCGTCGGTCAGGGTGTTCATCGTGGTGGTGTTCATCATGCAGCTCCTTCGGTGCTCTGATGGTCGGGTTCCTGGGGAGGTCAGTCGCTGTGGACTTTGTTGATCTGCTTCCATTCCCGTTCCCATGCGCGGTTTCGGACGCTGTCGGCGACGCCCTTGATGGCGCCGGCGATGTACGCGTAGACCGCGAAGAGGGTGCCGCCCATCGCGAACGCGGCGAGAATCGTCGCAACGATGGCCTCACGGTGGTCGTGGGGGCGGTCGGTGTCGGTATAGACGGCCTGGACGCCGACGATGAGAATCGGCACGACCGTGATCGCCGCGATCGCGAGACCGGCCTGGAGCACCGACTCGATGCGGTCGACCGGCCGGACGAGTCTGTTGGTGCCGAGGTGGGCCACGCGCCACCAGTGGAACTCGTGCGCGAGGTAGGTGGTGATCATCGGAGTCCTCCGGTTGCGGCTGTCAATAGGACTTGGGCGGGAATGATGCTCAGTAGCAGTGCGATCGACGCAGTTCCGGCGCCCAGACTCCGCCCGGCGCCGGTCCGGCGATACAGCTGGACGAGCGGTTCGAACGCTGAGGCCAGCCCGAGCGCAAGGACGAGTGCGAGGACCGCGAGTGTGGGCCGGTGCAGCGTGACCCACCCCGCGTACATGGTCGCGGCGGCCAACCCGAGGTGGGCGAGTCCGGAGCGGTAGCTGGCGCGGCGCGCGGCCCGCACCACCCGCCCGGTCGGGTCCTCGCGCTGCGGGCGCATCCGCAGAAGCGGTGACCCGAAGGTGCGCGTGACGAACAGCGTGCCGTGCAGCGCGCCGACGATGTACAGGCCTGCGCCGAGGGCAAGGCAGACGTTGCTCGGGAGCAAGGGGATCACGGTCCTCTCGAATATGGTGGCTGCGCACGTCCGTCGGATGAGGTCATGCGCCCATGTGACGACTGTGCCGCTCGACTGGGCGTCCGCCGTAGGGCCGGAGCGCTCCGGAGTCGGGGACTTTCGTCACCGGCACGGGGGACCGGCGTCGGTATGTAGGCCCCGGCGATCAGTGACTTTCGGCAGGCGCGAAGGACGGTGTGGCTTGCCTAGCGTTGAAGTACACGGGCAGCAACCACCGCGCCCCTGATGAGCGGAGACCTCCCATGACCAACCAAACGATCACGCCCTACATCCTGGTCGGCGTCGACGGATCGCCTGCGGCACTCCGGGCGGTGACGTGGGCCGGGTACGAGGCGAACAAGCGCGGGCTGCCGCTGGTGCTCGCGACCGTGGCAGACATCGGAGGCTCCGAATACGGGCCGTACGTAGGAGTCGCGAACGCGAGGTTCACGCGGATGGAGGCGTCCAGTCGCGATGCGCTCGCGGCGGCCGAGCAACGGGTGGCCAAGCACTTCCCGTCCGTGTCGACCTCGGCGGTAGAGAAGTCCGGTGCGCCGGCGGCGGAGCTCATCGAGCTCAGCCGTAACGCGTTCATGACGGTGGTCGGCGCCAGCGGCGTGGGCGAATTCAGCTCGATCCTGCTGGGCACCGTGGCGCTGGCACTGGTGACCGACGGCCACAGCCCGGTCGCCGTGATTCGCGGCGAGGAGGAGACAGGCCTCGTGCCGCGCAGCGGTCCGGTCGTTCTCGGGGTCGACGGCACCAGGTCCAGTGAGTCCGCGATCGCGTGGGCGTTCGACGAGGCGTCCCGCCGCGAAACGACGCTCACCGCGGTCCACGCGTGGACCTCGTATCCGAGCGGATTCGCGCAGGCCGCTGCCATCACAAGAGGAATCGACTACAACGCCGAGATGCAGGAGCATCGGGAACTGCTCGCGGAACGCCTCGCGGGCTGGCAGGAGAAGTACCCGGATGTGACGGTGCGCCGCGTGATGGTGCCCGGCGCCGCTGCGGACACCCTGCTCGATCATGCCGCCGACGCCCAGCTGGTGGTGGTCGGCAGCCGCGGACACGGCGACATCACCGGCGTGATGTTCGGGTCGGTCAGCCGCATGCTGATCCACCACGCCCCGTGCCCTGTCCTGATCGCCCGTAACCACACCACAGGCTGAGCCCGCGATGATGCCGGATGCGCACCTGCGTCACCACCGGTGGATCGCAGAACACGGAGAAGACATGCCGGAGGTGCGACACTGGACCAGTGAGGTAAAGGGCGGTTCGTCATGATCAAGGTGTTCCTGGTAGACGACCACGAGGTGGTCCGCCGCGGTGTGGCAGACCTGCTCGACGAGGAGGACGACCTCACTGTGGTCGGACAGGCGGGGTCGGTCGCCGAGGCGCTCGTCCGCGTCCCCCTGCTCCATCCCGACGTCGCGGTGCTCGACGTTCGTCTCCCGGACGGCAACGGCGTCGAGCTGTGCCGTGAGCTGCGCTCCGCAATACCGTCCCTGAATTGCCTGATGCTCACGTCCTTCACCGATGAACAGGCGATGCTCGATGCGATCATGGCCGGCGCCGGGGGCTACGTGATCAAGGACATCCGGGGCCTGGAACTCGTTGCGGCAGTGCGCATCGTCGGGTCTGGGCGGTCCCTGCTCGATACCCGCGCGGCCGCGGCCCTGATGAACCGTCTCCGCACACCTGCGCCGGAGTCACCGCTCGACGCACTCACCGACCAGGAGAAGACCCTGCTCGCCCTGATCGGGGAGGGGCTGACGAATCGGCAGATCGCAGCACGCATGTGTCTCGCCGAGAAGACCGTCAAGAACTACGTCTCCCGCCTGCTGACCAAGCTCGACTTGGAGCGCCGTACCCAGGCCGCGGTCCTCGCCACCCGGCTCGGCCACAGCGGGCTACACCCACACCGTTGATTCGAGGTCAAACGACATGTCCGACTCACCCGTGCTGGTCGGTGTCGACGGTTCCGACTCCGCCGCCCGCGCCGTCGATTGGGCCGCCGCCGAAGCGGCCCGACGACACCTTCCGCTCCTGCTCACCCACACCATCGAACTCGGCGCGGCCAGCTACGTGGCCTCCACCGTCGAATGGGACCTCGCGTTCGACCACGCCAAGTCCATCGGCATCGCCGCGTTGGACGCCGCCTGTGCGCGCATCGACGAACTCTACCCAGGCCTGGCGGTCTCGACGGCCCAGAACGCCGGCGACCCGGCGGCGGAACTGCTCGCCCTCTCCCGGGACGCCGCGCTCACGGTGATCGGAGCGGGGCATCTGAACACTGTCGGCACCGTGCTCGTCGGATCGATCGCTACGACCCTGCTGCGGCGCAGTCCGCACGCAGTCGGAGTCATCCGAGGGTCGGACCCGGCTGATGACCAGCCGGCGCCGCGGCCGGTGGTCGCCGCACTGGCCCGGAACCATCCGTGCACCGAGGCGATCCTCGGCTGGGCGTTCGAGGAGGCGGCGCTCCGCGGTACGGGCGTGATCGCGGTCAGCGTGTCGACCATCTACCCGACAGCGGACTCGAGAGCCTACGCCACTACTTGCGGAATCGACTGGCGCGCAATCGAAGACGAGCGCAGGCGATGGCTCGACGACCGCCTCGCTCCGTGGCGCGCACGCTATCCGGAGATCCGGGCGAACTCCGTCGTCGACAGCGGCCATCCCATCGCGTCGTTGCTCATTCATGCCTCCGCCGCCCAGCTCGTCGTGGTGGGGACCAGTCACCGCCACGGCGACGTCTCCGCGGTGTGGGGGAGGTCGGTCAGCCGCGCCGTGACGGTCCACGCAGCGTGCTCGGTTCTGGTCGCTCGGACGGAGACCGCAGATCTGCGGGATAGGACCGATGACTCTCGCTCGGTGCTCTCGTACAGGTAGATGGATCTGGTACAGGTAGATGATCGACCCGAGGTCACCATGACGCCACTTTTCAACGACCGGTCCGGGCTGCACCGAGTGGTCTACGACCGGCTCGATACCACCCTCGCCGCGATCACCACCAGATCCGGGCTACGGTGACGACCATGCGGGTGTGGCGAACGGCCCGGCCGGCTCCTGCCGCTTCGCGACCGATGGAATTCGTGACCGAGATGCGGCCACGGCCACGGCGCGGCGAGCTGCTGATCGAAGTTCAAGCATGCGGCGTGTGCCGGACCGATCTGCATGTCGTCGAAGGAGACCTGCCGGTTCACCGACCGCACGTGACGCCCGGTCACGAGATCGTGGGCCGAGTCGTCGAGATCGGCGGGGACACCGACACCGAATTCGCGGTCGGCGATTCGGTGGGTGTCCCATGGCTCGGGTTCACCTGCGGCATGTGCAAATATTGCACTAGCGGTTCCGAAAACCTATGCAAGCGTTCGGAATACACCGGATGGGATCATGACGGCGGCTATGCCGAATACGTCGTCGGCGCTGCCGACTACGCATTGGCACTGCCTACCGGCTACTCCGCTGAACATTTGGCGCCACTTCTGTGCGCAGGGATCATCGGATACCGCGCACTCGAGCGTGCGGCCTTGCCGAAGGGTGGGCGCCTGGGCATCTACGGCTTCGGTGGCAGCGCGCATCTGGTGGCGCAGGTGGCGCTGGATTGAATCATCAACGACATCTGTTCCACGAGAAGCAGATCCGCAGCGTCGAAGCCAACACGCGCACCGATGCGAGGGAGTTCCTTCGGTTCGCGCAGGCGCATCGCCTGCGCGTCGAGACCACCCGATACGCGCTGGAGAACGCGGATGAAGCTCTCCTCGATCTCCAGAACGGGCGGTTTGCGGAGCCGCGGTGTTGATTCCCCAGTGATGTTGCGCGCACGTCGGCGGTGCGTAGCGCCCTGCCGTGAGCGGACTTCCGACATGTACCGATTCGGGACGGGTGCCCTGGCTATCAAGGACTTTCGGCAGGCTCGGCCGGTGGTGTCACCGTCATAGCGTTGAAGGTCAGAGCGGGAACATCCTGCCTCGACGAACGGAGACTCCCATGACCGACCAACCGACCGCGCCGTACATCCTCGTCGGCGTCGACGGCTCCGCAGCGGCACTTCGTGCGGTCACCTGGGCCGCCGACGAGGCGAACAGCCGCGGCCTGCCGCTCGCGATCGCATCCGTCGCGGATATCAGCAGCTTCTCGTACGGACCGTACCTGGGCGGCTCGGAAAGTGCCTTCGAAGCGATCGAGGAGTCCACCGAGAGCGCGCTCACCGATGCCAAGAAGCTGGTGGCACAGCGCTATCCGGCGATGTCTCCGTCGGTGATCGAGAAGGCGGGTTCGCCGGCCGCGGCACTGATCGAGCTGAGCAGTGACGCGTACCTGACGGTGGTCGGAGCCACCGGCCTGGGCGGGTTCAGCTCGGTCCTGCTGGGCACGGTGGCACTGGCGCTGGTGACGAACGGCCACAGCCCGGTCGCAGTGATCCGCGGCGACGGCGAGAACGCCGACATCGGGCGCACCGGACCGGTGGTTCTCGGCGTCGACGACAGCAAGGGCAGCGACGGTGTGATCGGGTGGGCGTTCGACGAGGCGTCCCGCCGCCGCACGACGCTCACCGCGGTACATGCCTGGACCGACTATCCGACCGGCTCCGCACAGGCCTACGCGATGTCGGCCGGCGTCGACTACCACTCCCAGTCGGAGGAGCAGCGCGCTCTGCTCTCGGAGCGCCTTGCGGGGTGGCAGGAGAAGTACCCCGATGTGCGGGTGCGCAAGGTCGTGGTCGCCGGGAACGCGACGGACACGCTGCTCCACCACGCAGGCGACGCCCAACTCGTCGTGGTCGGTAGCCGTGGCCACGGCGACGTCACCGGTGTGCTGTTCGGGTCGGTCAGCCGCACGCTGATCCATCACGCTCCGTGCCCGGTACTGGTCGCGCGCAACCACACCGCATAGTGGGCGGAAGGCCCACGGAGGCGAGTCCATCGTGGGCCGTTCGCGGTGCGCTACGAGTTGGCTCATGGGACGCTTGCCAGATGACCGCTGAGTTCAGTGGGAACCTTCCGCCGACCGAGGTCATACGGGACCTCGAGCACCTGGGTCTCGATGATCTCCTGGTAGAGATCAGGGAACGGATCGCGGCGATCGTCACGGGCGCCCGGGGCCGCGTCGACGCCCTGCTGGACGCGGTGATCTCGGTGAGCGCCGGCCTCGATCTCGACGTCACCCTGAGACGGATCGTGCGGGCGGCCAGCGACCTGCTCGATGCGCGATACGGCGCTTTGGGGGTGCTCGGTCCGGACGGCATGCTCACCGAGTTCGTCTACGACGGTATCGACGACACCACCCGTGATCTGATCGGGCCGCTGCCCACCGGCCACGGAGTGCTCGGCGTGGTGATCGAAGAGGCGAAGCCGCTACGGCTGGCGAATATCTCGGCGCACCCGGCGTCGGCCGGATTCCCTCCGCACCACCCACCGATGAAGACGTTCCTCGGCGTTCCGGTGGAGGTTCGTGGTGAGGTGTACGGCCGGCTGTATCTGACGGAGAAGAGTGGCGGACGCGAGTTCACGGAGGACGACGAGGTGGTCGTGCGCGCGCTCGCCAGCGCGGCGGGGATCGCTATCGACAACGCCCGGCTCTACTCGCAGGCCCGCCTTCGGGAGCGCTGGCTCGAGGCGGCAGGCGAGGTCCGCACCAGCCTGCTCACCAGCGACGACCCGCGCGACGCCCTGCACCTGGTCGCCGCCCACGCCGCCGAACTCGTCGACGCCGATCTGGCGTTGATCGCGGTCCCCGAGCAGTTCGACGACGATCCGGTGGAGTTGTACGTCACCGCGGGGGTGGGGGAGGCGGTCGATCGGCTCATGGACGTGCCGATCCCCTTGAACGCCTCGACATCCGGCGAGGTCTTCCGATCCGGTATCGCCCGCAATGTGGTACGGCTGTCCCACGATGTCGGTGCCGATGCGGGCCCCGCCCTGGTCCTGCCGCTACGCGGACGCAACGCGACCCTGGGAGTGCTGGTGCTTGCGCGGAACGTCGGTGGCTCGGTGTTCGATGATGCCCAGACCGATCCGGCGGCGTTGTTCGCGGACCAGGCGGCGTTGGCGCTCGAGCAGGCCGAGGTGCGGGCGGGCCAGCACGAACTCGAGTTGGTCGCAGACCGCGACCGGATCGCGCGAGACCTGCATGACCACGTCATCCAGCGCCTGTTCGCCGTCGGTCTGGCGATGCAGGGGACACACCGCCGCGCAGCTCGGCTACCCGACGTCGCGCAGCGCATCGACAACCACATCGACCAGCTGCAGGAGGTGATCCAGGACATCCGCACCGTGATCTTCGACCTGCACCGGCTGGGCCCGGGGCAGCCCTCACTGCGGACCACGATCCGGGATGCCGTCGCCCAGTTGACGTCGGACACCGCGTTGCGCGTATCCGTCCGGACGTCCGGCCCGCTGGACGTGGTACCGCTGGACATCGCTGAAAACGCCGAAGCGGTTGTGCGCGAGGCGGTCAGCAATGCAGTGCGGCACGCCCATGCACACGCTCTGATCGTCACGGTGTCGGTGGTGGACGACCTGGTCGTGGAGGTCGTCGACGACGGAGTCGGAATACCGGACATCGCGGGGCGCAGCGGCCTGGTCGGCCTCGCCGACCGCGCCCGCGCCGTCGGCGGCGAGTTCGAGGTCTCCAGCCCGGATGCGGGCGGCACTCGACTAGTGTGGTCCGCCCCGCTGCCGTCCGGCCCTGACGACTGAGGACTTCCGGCCCTTAGGTCAGGGCGGTCCGCGAAATAGCTTGGAACACATGACGAGCAATGTGATCGAAGCACGCGGTCTGCGGAAGCGGTTCGGGAATGTCGCGGCCCTCGACGGTCTGGATTTCACCGTGGCCGCCGGCGATGTGCACGCGTTGATAGGCCCCAATGGCGCGGGGAAATCCACCGCCCTCCGGGTGTTCCTCGGCCTGCTACGCCGATCGGGCGGAACCGTGACCGTGCTGGGTGGGGATCCGTGGCGCGACGCGGCGCAGTTGCACCGTCGGATCGGGTACGTGCCGGGCGACGTCACCCTGTGGCCGTCGCTGACCGGCGGCGAGACGATCGATCTGATCGGCCGGTTGCGCGGGCGCATCGACAACGCCCGGCGCGCCGAACTCATCGCCCGGTTCGAATTGGACCCGCGCCGCAAGTGTCGTGCCTACAGCAAGGGCAACCGCCAGAAGGTCGCGTTGATCTCCGCGTTGGTCACCCCGATCGACCTGCTCATCCTCGACGAACCCACCTCGGGCCTCGACCCGTTGATGGAGGAGCAGTTCGCGAAGTGCATCACCGAGGCGCGGAACGAAGGAACCGCGGTGCTGCTGTCGAGTCACATCCTGTCTGAGGTCGAACATCTCGCCGACACCGTGACGGTGATCAAGAACGGTGTGACCGTCGAGAACGGCAGCCTGGCCGATATGCGCCGGCACACCCGCACTCGGGTCGATGCCGTGGTCACCCGGCCCCTGCGGCTCGACGCGATCGCGGGGGTGGCCGGCTTCGCCATGACCGGCGACCGGATGACCTTCACCGTCGACGTCCCGTCGCTCCCGGCGGCCCTGGCGGCCGTCGCCACCGCCGAACCCACCTCGGTCACCTGCCGCCCACCCACACTCGAGGAACTGTTCCTGCAGCATTACGACACCCGCGAGCCGGTGGCCCGATGAACGGCTTGATCCCCACCCTGCGCTTGGCTCTCCGCCGCGACCGGATGATCGTGCCGGCCTGGTCGATCGTGTTCGTGCTGATGCCGCTCGCCACTGTGGCGACCACGCGCAACTTGTACCCGACGCAGCAATCCGTGGCCACGGCCACGTTGATGGTCGACGCCAATCCTTCGATGGTGGCCCTGTTCGGTCCCGTCCACGCCGCTACCTTCGGCGCCCTCTCGATGATAAAGATGACGGTGTTCGCCTCGGCATGCCTTGGACTGTTCACCGGTCTGCTGGTCATCCGCCACACTCGGTCCGAAGAGGACACAGGCAGGCGGGAGCTGTTGTGCGCCGGCCCCGTCGACCGGACAGCCGATCTGATCGCGGCCCTGATCGAAGCTGTGGTGGTGAGCCTCGGCATCGGCCTCGTCGTGGCCGCCGGTTTGATCGCAAACGGTATGAGCACGCCCGGGTCGGTGGCATTCGGTGCCACCTGGGCCCTGGTCGGAATCGTCTTCGCCGCGCTCGCCGCGTTCTGCGCGCAGCTGGCTTCCGACGCCACTCTCACCCGCGTCGTATTCGGCGCCGTGCTGGCTGTGAGTTACCTACTCCGCGGCGTCGCCGACCTCGAGGGGGTGCCGGGAGCGGCGCACCCGTCTCCGCTGTGGGCGATCGCGACCTGGTCATCACCTCTGGGGATCGCCCAGCAGGTGCACCCGTTCGCCGGCAACGCTTGGGCGCCGGTTTTGATACTCGGCTGCGTCGCTGTCGTTCTCGGCACGGTCGCCCTCGGGCTGTCGGTCGGGCGCGACCTCGGCTCCGGAGTTCTCCGGCGTGACACGGGGCGGCCGACCGCCTCGTGGATGCTGCCGTCGTCGATGGGCCTGGTGGTACGTCTGCAGCGCGCCACCATCAGCTCCGCGACGCCGACGTTCCTCGCCTGTGGCGTGGTGTTCGGCGGGATGGCCTCCGCCGTCGACGCGATGGCGATGTCGCCCGGCGGTCAGGAGATGATGGCCCGGATCGGCGGCAGCGGGCCGCTGACGTCCGCGTTCTACGCCGCAGTCTTCATGGTGATGGCGGTGATCGCGACTGCGGTCGGGGTCGGTATCGCGAATCGGTTCGCCGCCGAGGAACGTGCCGGCCGAGCGGAGTTCATTCTCGCCACACCGGTCCGCCGATGGTCGTGGTACGGCGCGCACGCCGTTGCTGCGCTCGGCGGCGCAATCGTGCTGTGCGGGGTCACGGGCATCGGTGCCACCCTCATCGTCGGCCACGACGTCGTCTGGGCAGCGATCGGAGCCGCACCGGCCGCCTTGCTGATCGTCTCCGTCGGTCTTCTGGCCGCAGGAGTGTCGCCCCGCCTCGCACCGATCGCGTGGGGTGCACTCGGGCTGTGCATCGTCGCGTTCGCGGCGCAGGTTCTGGGCCTACCCAGCTGGATCGGCGTACTGTCCCCGTTCGACCACATCGTCAGTGAGCCCGGCCGAGCGGTATTCACGTGGGCGGCGGTCTCTTTCACCCTGTGCGCGGCTGCGATCGCGTCTTTGGGCGCGGTCGTCTTCGCCCGGCGCGATGTCAACGCCTGACCCGCTCGCTTACCACCAGCGAGGCGACGTCCACGGCCAATCGGAAGGAGCCCGTAGCCGGACGAGGGTGGCATCCACCTACTACATATTTTTGTAGTATTTTGGCGATGAGGGTGTTCCCAGGGCTTGTCCCGACTCGTTGGAAATCATTGGAAATGGTGGTGCGAACCTTGCTGACGACCGTAGACGGCCTTCCGTCCCATCCGTTGTTCGTGCACGCGGCAGTGACCTTGTTGCCGATCGCGGTGATCCTGCTGCTGGTGTCGGCAGTGTGGCCGCCGGCGCGCGCACGGCTCGGGTTGCTGACTCCGGTCGTGGGGCTGGTCGCGTTCATCGCGTGCTGGGTCACGAAGGAGGCCGGTGAGCGGCTCGAGCACAGCCCGCTGATGCGAGGGATGCGGCCGCGGATCCATCACCACGCGGAGATGGGTTCGGCGGCCGCGATCTGGTCGTTCGGCGTGTTCGTCCTGACCGTGCTGGTGTGGGCGGGGTCCTCGCGCATGGTCACCTCCCGGGTCCCCGCGGTCGGTGTGCTCGGCGGGCGGGCCGGCAGCATCGTCCTGGCCGTGTTGGCGGTGGCGGCATCGGTAACAGGGATGTGGGCGTTGATCGTGGCCGGTGATTCCGGCGCCCGCTTGGTCTGGAGCAGTCGATGACAGCGCCGTCGGACCGACCAGGGATGACGATGGGACGGCGATCACGAGGTTCGCTCGAGTGTGAGGTTCTGACGTTGTCGCCGAGGCCCCCGCTCCGGTGACGGTGGCCGAGACGGTGGCCGGCCTGCTGAGCCCGGCGGGATACGGCGAGAGCGCGGCGCGTCATCTGGGCCGAGTAACCACTACTTTGATCGCGCCCGTGGCAGCGGGATGGGCGAACGCATCGTAGGCGAGATCGAATTCGTCCATCGTGAACCGATGTGTCACCAGTGTGCTCGGGTCCAACCGGCCGCCCTCGACAAGCGCGAGCAGTGTCGGTGTGGAGTACGCGTCGACCAGCCCCGTCGTGATGGTGATGTCCTTGGTCCAGATGTCCTCGAGATGCAGCGTGGCCGGGCGTCCGTGAACGCCGATGTTGGCGACGACGCCGCCCGGCCGGACCAGTGTCACGGCCTCCTCGAATGTCTCGGGCAGGCCGACCGCCTCGATCGCGACGTCCGCTCCGAGTCCGCCGGTGAGCCCACGGACGATCTTCCCGACATCGTCGCGGTCGGCGTCGACCAGGGTGTCCGCGCCGGCCGCACGTGCTGCTCGCAGGCGCGGCTCCGCGCGGTCGACCGCGATGATGTGGCCGGGGCTGTACAGGCGCGCGGTCATGATCGCTGCGAGGCCGATGGGGCCTACGCCGACGACGACCACCGTCGAACCGGGCCGTACGTGCCCGTTGAGGACCCCGACCTCGTAACTGGTCGGCATGATGTCGGCGAGCATCAGGATCTTCTCGTCGCTGATGCCGTCGGGAACCCGATAGGTCGAGGTGTCGGCGTACGGAACCCGGACGAGTTCGGCCTGTGTGCCGTCGATCATGTGGCCGAGGATCCAGCCACCTCCACCGAGACACTGCCCGTAGCGTTGTTCGCGGCAGTATCGGCAGGTCGCGCACGACGTGATGCACGAGACCAGGACACGGTCGCCCACCCGGACAGTCCGAACTCCCGCACCGATCCGCACGACCGTTCCGACGGCCTCGTGGCCGAGGATCCGCCCCTCGGACACCTCGGGCACGTCGCCTTTGAGGATGTGTAGGTCCGTGCCGCAGATAGTCGTGGCATCCACCTGTACGACCGCGTCGGTGGCCTGTTCGATCACGGGGTCTGTCACTTCTTCCCAGGCCTTCTCGCCGGGGCCGTGATACACGATCGCGTGCATGACTTCTTTACCTTTCTGGGTAGTCGTGTCGTCGCGGATCAGGCGGTCGGCGCCGGGATTCGGTCAGGCAGGAAGCTGTCCGACGGCCTTCATGGACACAACACCGATACTTCGCCTCGAGTCGGGACGTCCCTAGGGCACAAGGTCCCGCAGTCCCAGGCCGTCGTCCCCTGTGATCGGAGGGGCGCGCGCGGAATTGTTGAGTCCACAAGGAGATTCGCGAGAGGACGGGTGGAACGATGGACATGACAGCGAACGGCAACCGACAGGGCCCCGTCGTCGTGAGCAGCGACGGCGCCGATCACACCCGCGGCGCGATACGCTTCGCGGTCTTCGAGGCGGCCCTGCGCAACGTCCCCGTCGACGTGGTGTCGTCGGCGGAGTCGGATGTCACGGATCGGGTGATCTCTTCCGACGACCTGATGGAGGGAGCCGACGGCTACGAGCACGATCACAGCCCGTTCACTCAGGGTCGCTCTGTGCGGACCGCCCTTGCTGTCGCGCGGAGGCAACACCCGCGCCCGGAGGTGACTGTCGCGCCGGCGGTGGGTAGCGTCATCAAAGACCTGCGCGACCGATCGAGTAACGCGTCGATGGTCGTTCTCGGAGTCCACGACGCCGGCCTGCCCAACATCCTCGGTTCGCCGGCGCTGGCCTGGATCGTCGACTCCGGCTGTCCCGTCGCCCTGGTACCCGGAGGGTGGACCGAGCAGCCGGTGCACCACCGGATCGCAGTCGGGGTGGACGGCTCACCCACAAGCGCCCGCGCCGCCGATTTCGCGACGGAGGAGGCCGAGTACCGGGGCGTGCCGGTCGAGTTGTTCCACGCCTGGAACCACGACGACCTCGTCACCACCGTCGAGGGGCGACACGGGGGGCCGCTCACGATGGTGCGTGACATGGAGCGAACCATAGCCGCGACGCAGGCCGCGAAGGCCCGGGACGTGCATCCCGCGGCGCACATCACGTCGGTCGAGATCACGGGCGACCCGACCGACGCTCTCCGCAACGTCGCCGACCGCGTAGACGCCTTGGTCATCGGCCGGTGGCGACATCCCGGAGTGCCCGAGTGGGCCTCGTCCCGCCCCACCGCCCGGTTCCTGAGCACCGTGCGGTGCCCACTCATCATCGTGGCCTGACCGCCAGACCCGACCACTACAGAAGGGAGACGTGGACATGCTCCGCGACCGACCGATCACCCAGATGACCGACACCGAAGCCTGGGAGGTTCTCCGTACGCACACCCGAGGTCGACTGATAGTCGTCACCGACGGCGAGGCGGACGTGTTTCCCGTCGACTACCGCGCCTACGACGCGACGATCACCTTCCTCACCTCGCCCGGCGCCAAACTGTCTGCTCTGCAACAGAACCCGAACGTGACCTTCGAGCTCGACGAGGCCGACGATCGGGCCGCCACCGCGTGGAGCGTGGTCGTGCGCGGAACCGCGACCCACGTCGCCGATCCAACCGCCCTCGCCGACGCGACGGCTCACGGTGTCGCGACTTCGCTCGACTTCCCGAAGTACGAGGTGGTCACGATCGTCCCGACCGTCGTGTCCGGACGGCGCTTCCGCCTCGATCAACGGTAAGCGGGAACGCTCTGACGACCGGGCTCAGCTTCCGGCCGGGATGCTGCGGAAGTACCGCTCGAGCCGTTGAGCCACGAGCCCGGCGGAGGTCCCGCCCTCCAGGTCGGACAGCGCGTCGCCGAGGATGCGCCACAGCTGGTCGGCCGGCACGCCCAAGCGATGGGCCTCCTGGTCGTACTCGCTCGCGATCCGGTACATGAAGGTTCGAAGCGACTTGCCGAAGTTACCGTCGCGATCACCTTGCCGGGCCTCATCGACGCTCAACTGGTGGAGCACCGAGGCGTGGTCCTGGGCCCGAGTCATGCGCTCACGGTAGATGGTGTGCGGCGACTGCGCTCGGTACCACGCCCAACCGAACCGACCGACCTCACGACATAAGCGGCATATGCGTCGAGGTGCCCCTCTGGCGCAGAGTCGACTTCAGTGGAAGGTCGTTGCCTCCGTTGCCTCCTGCGGCGCGTCGGACAGGCCGAGGCGAAGGTGCTCGCTGTGGTAGACGGCCTCGTCGAGTAGTTGGGCGACGTGGTGGTCGTAGAGGCTGTAGACGATGCTGCGGCCGGTGCGGGTACCCACCACCAGCCCGAGATTGCGGAGCAGACGCAGTTGGTGCGAGACCGCGGATGCCTCCATGGCCACCGCCTCGGCGAGGTCGCCCACCGCCATCGAGGCGTGCCGTAGCTGCGAGAGGATCAGTAGTCGGCTGGGCGTGGCGAGGGCCTGCAATGTCGACGCCACCCGCTCCGCCGACGCGGGGTCGAGCCGTGCGGCCGGCCGGTCGCCGCCCTCCATCGTCCCGTGTCCCATGCTGGCCACGATAGAGCACGAGCCGCGTGCGAGCCCTTCGCCGTCATCGTTGGAGTGGATCGGATTGCGGCGCAGGGGAGGAGCTACTGGAGCGGAATCTCGATCCCACGTTCGGCCTCAGTGCGAGGGCCGAAGATCCTGCGGTCGGCCTCGGTGATCGCCGTGTCGTTGATGCTGGCCTCGCGCCGCTGCATCAATCCGTGAGCGTCGAACTGCCACAGTTCGTTTCCGTAACTGCGCCACCACTGGCCTCCGGCGTCGTGCCACTCGTACTGGAACCGAACCGCCATCCGGTTGCCGCGGAATCCCCACAGAGATTTGCGGAGCGCGTAGTCGATCTCCTTCTCCCACTTGACGGTCAAGAACGCGATGATCTCGTCGCGGCCGTGGATGAACTGGTTTCGGTTGCGCCACACCGAGTCCGGTGTGTATGCGAGTGCCACGCGGTGCGGATCGCGGGTGTTCCACGCGTCCTCGGCCGCTTGCACCTTCTGTGGTGCGGTCTCTTCGGTGAACGGAGGGAACGGGGGACGGGCCTCGGTCATGACAATGCTCCTCCTCGTCTTTGCCTCGAGATCGGTCGCTCCCGATGTGCTGGTACTCAGCGTAGGTAACGCAGTCGGCTGCGGGGCGGGTTCGATCCGGGCCCGCGGGCGAATCAGCTCAACCAGACGAGTCCCAGACCACCGGCGATGCAAGCGAGTACGCCCAATACGGCCAAAGCGACATCGACGCCGACGGTGACTTCGTCCGGCATTTCGTGAAAACGATTTAGCACCCGGAAAACCATATATTCACTATAACACATAGGAACAATTAGGGTTGTCTAGCGCGGCCCCTGGCCGATGGTGGCGAAATCGAGTCTTTTCGGTCGCCGACCCCGCTGAACAGCAGATCCTTCGTTGCCACAACGGGTTTCAGACACGCGTGTAATTCATCGATTCCGATTGACGGGAGATACGTGGGTTAATAAAGTGGCGCGTGTTGCCACTGGTTCTCAGGTGGCGAATCACCATTTCTGAGAAAGGCCCCCCCATGCGTCGGTACGCACAGATTGCTGCTGTCGTCGTTTGTCTGATCCCGGCGGTCGCCGTCGCCGGAGCCCCCCGAGCGCAGGGGGCGTCCGTCGATACGAGTGCGGGCGCCGCCAGTAGATCCAAGTCCGCATGCCCGACCAACGAGTTCGAAGCGCAGTACTACACCGGCACCACCGCCACCGGCACCCCCGTCACCGAACGCTGCGAATACGCCATCGGCGGCTCGTACGGCACCACCGCCCCCGTCACCGGAGTCACCGCCGGCGACTTCTCCGTCGCCTACACCGGCACCGTGTCCTTCCCCACCTCCACCACCTACACCGTCGCCGCCGACACCGCCGGCACCACCATCACCCTCAGCATCGACGGCACCACCCTGCTGTCCTACCCCACCGCAGGCTGGGCCCACTACGCCACCACCGCCTCCGTCACCGCCGGCACCCACACCGTCAAAGCCACCATCGGCGTCCCCACCACCTCCGGCGTCGAGAACGTCTCCATCACCAGCAACCCCCTCGGCACCGCCGCCACCGACTACTTCGCCCAGACCTCCTTCTGGAACCAACCCGTCCCCAGCACCGCCACCGTCGACACCCGCAGCGCCGGCTGGGTCAACGCCCTCACCTCCAACACCGCCATCACCTCCATGTACGTCAACAGCAACGCCTGGTCCACCCCCGTCTACACCGCCCCCACCGGCACCGCCACCACCTCCATCGCCGTCAGCAACAGCAACCTGCACATCACCATCCCCTACACCACCAGCTACCAACCCAGCCCCGACACCGACGCCCACCTCGCCGTCATCGACGCCACCACCGGCTGCGAATACGAATTCGAAGCCTTCAACCCCTCCACCCTCACCGCCGACGCCGAAGCCACCTACCACGTCCACACCGGCTCCGGCGCCCACGTCAGCGGACCCGGCCACGCCGGCGGCGAACTGTCCTACCTCGGCGGCCTCATCACCCCCACCGACGTCACCTCCGGCACCATCACCCACGCCCTGCGCTACGCCCTGCCCTCCACCGACACCGCCCCCCAATTCGCCTACCCCGGCACCCGCTCCGACGGCGCCACCACCGGCGCCGTCCCCGAAGGCACCCAACTACGCCTCAACCCCACCCTCAACCTCACCACCTACAACCTCACCCCCTTCCAGACCATGGTCGCCAAAGCCCTCCAGACCTACGGCGCCTACGACGCCGACCAATCCAGCAACTTCGCCCTCTACGCCGAAAGCACCATCGACGGCTCCACCTACACCCAAACCATCGCCCCCCTCCCCGCCACCCTCATCTCCCAACTACAATTCCTCACCCCCACCACCCCCTCCACCGACTACCAGATGGACACCAACACCGACACCACCTGCAACCAACCGCACTAGCGGCCCGCGCCGCGGAGGCGACGGGCCACCGCACCGCCCCCCGGTAAACCCAGCGTGATGTCTCACACAAATTCTCTTTGTGGCATAACATCATCCGTTGCACGATCGACAATAAAACCGGCGTCCGCCGATTTTTACGCCCGTCGTCTTCCCCGAGCACACCAGAGGCAGGAATGGCCACCGAGCGCAACCACGCCACGCCCGCGCCCAACCCGCGCGACCCCGGCCCAACGGCTCAGCACGCCCGACTCCTCCCGGCAGGCAAGGTGACCGCCATCGACGCGGTGGTCGGCGTCGTCTCGGTCGGTGCAGGGCTCGCTGTAGCCCTGCGCGCCGACCACGCCGACGCCGGGTGGAGCATCCTGTACGCCGTGATCGCCCTCGTCGTGTGGCTGCTCCTACTCGCCTGGTCGAAGGCTCTCGCCGTACCCCTGCTGGGGATGGGTACCGCCGAGTTCCGCCACGTCGCGACGTCGACGTTCGTGGTGTTCGGCGGCGCAGCGGTGATCTACGCGTTCCACAAGAACGTGATGCTGGAGCGGCTGGTCACGGTGTCGTTCCCACTGGCGCTGGTCGGAGCCCTGCTCTGCCGGTTGGGGTGGCGGCGGTGGCTGCGGTCGCACAGCGAGCGCGACACGCCGACGCTGGTGGTCGGCGGCTACTACTCGGCCCGCGCGACCAGCGCGGCTCTGCTGCGCACAGGCGAGTCCGGCATCCGGATCGTCGGTGTCTGCGTGCCGGAGGCCGACGCGGCGCGCTACGAGTCGGTGGAAGTGGACGGCGCGGCAGTGCCGATCGTCGGGACCGACCACCAGATCCTCGAGGCCATCGCCACGACCGGCGCCAAGGCCGTTGCGCTCACCGCGACCGATTCCCTGGGCCCGGGCGACCTACGTCGACTGATCTGGGAGCTCGAGGGCCGCAACGTAGAACTCGTGGTCACCCCGGGCGTCGTCGACATCGCTGGGCATCGGCTGATATTTCAGCCGATGGGCGATATGCCCATGCTCCACATCGCCCGCCCGCAACATGCGCGCGCCGACTCGGTGGCCAAGCGCGTGTTCGATATCGCGTTCTCGTCGGCGGCACTCCTCGCCGCATCCCCGGCACTCATCGTCGCCGCGATCGCCGTCAAACTCACCAGCCCAGGGCCCGTGTTCTACAACGCCGAGCGGATCGGGGAGGGTGGCGAGCCGTTCACCATGCACAAGTTCCGCAGTATGTACGTCGACGCCGACCAGCGGCTCGAGACCCTGCAGGCCGAGAACGAGGGCGCCGGCGTGTTGTTCAAGATGAAGGACGACCCGCGGGTCACGCCCGTCGGCCGGATCCTGCGCCGATTCAGCCTGGACGAACTGCCGCAGTTCATCAATGTGCTCAGGGGCGATATGTCCGTGGTGGGTCCTCGACCCGCGCTGCGTCGGGAGGTGGAGCAGTATTCGGAGGTCATGCAGCGGCGTCTGTTGGTCAAGCCGGGCGTGACCGGAGCTTGGCAGGTGAGCGGGCGCTCGGATCTGAGCTGGAACGAGTCCATCCGCCTGGACATCGGCTACGTGGAGAACTGGTCGCTCGCCCGCGATATCGCGATCGTCATCCGCACCGTCCGCGCGGTCACGGGATCCGACGGCGCGTACTGATTCCGTCGGGGTGGGGGCCGCAGCAACGACGGCCTCGACCCGTGACCGCCCCCGCGCACTACTGCATGCGGTAGCCGATCCGGTTCGCCACCCGACGCAATACCTCCCACACGGTCGGATGTGTGAGCGGGCGGGTGAAGTCCGGGGCGGCGGGCATCGAATCTGCGGCGCGCTCCCACAGGACGATGTTGACCGCGCCGGTCATCGTCGACGGCGCGGCCAGCCCGTCGAGGTCATCGAAGCTGTCGTGGATCCGCCGCGCCCACGCGCGGCACACCGGCCGCTGCGCCGACGCCACTGCGTATGCGGCGCCGTTGCGCAGCGCCCACGTCGACGACAGGTCCAACAGG
The DNA here is from genome assembly GCA_903970215.1 of Acidobacteriaceae bacterium. Lineage (GTDB taxonomy): Bacteria > Actinomycetota > Actinomycetes > Mycobacteriales > Mycobacteriaceae > Tsukamurella. The sequence goes on along the minus strand of CAJCHX010000411.1, from coordinate 552 downwards.
TGCAGCGGACGGGTGGGGCGCCACCCGGTCAGGTAGGGCGCCCCGGTCGTGGTGTCGATCAGGCGAGTGCGTTGGAATACCTCGGCTGCGGCCGTGGCGATGTCCGTCGTGGCGTACAAGACTCCGATGCCGGGGTGCAGGGTCGGTGGGCCTTCGGGGTGGGGATCGAAGCGCATCGACGGCACCGGGCCGAAAATTCGGGGCGCCGACCAGCCGGTCACATGCGGGCCGGCCGTACGGTGGATCCGCCACACGCGATCCGTGTACCGCTGCACATCGGTGTCGAAGCGGGTCAGCGCGTCCGGCGGCCGGTTCGGGACCTTCGGGCGTCCGCCGCTCACCAGCGGCCCAGGTCCGCCAGCATCTCGGCGATCGGAATCGGGTCGGCGCCGGTCGCCAGATATTCCACCGGCGACGCGCCGTCGAGGTCGTCCTGCGGTGTCACCATCAACGACGAGACCGAGGCGGGGGATTGGCCGGGCGGGATCGCCGAGACGATCGCCGCCAGTCCGGGTAGCGGTGTGCGGTCGAGGAACTGCCAGGACGGGATGC
>CAJCHX010000410.1 GCA_903970215.1 Acidobacteriaceae bacterium | reverse complement strand
AACCCGGTCATCTTCCTCGAGCACAAGCGGCTGTATTCGGTCAAAGGGAAGCCCCCCCAGGACGACGAACTGCCACAACTGGGTCGCGCCGCGGTCGCGCGTGTCGGGACCGACGTGACGGTCGTCGCACTGTCCCGAGGGGTCGGCGATGCGCTCGTTGCCGCGCAGCGACTCGCCGAACACGACATCTCCGCCGAGGTGATCGATCTCCGCTCGCTCCGGCCGCTGGACACCGGCACGGTGCTTGCCTCACTGGCGAGGACGAACCGCCTGCTGGTGGTCGAGGAGGGCCCTGGCTTGGGCGGCTGGGCAGCGGGGTTGATGGGCGCCGTCGCCGAAGCCGGTTTGCACGACATCGACGATGTGTGGGCACTGACCACCCCGGAGCTGCCGGTTCCGTACAGCCCGACGCTGGAGGACTCCTTCCTCCCCGGGGCGGATGCGATCACCGCCGCCGTTCTGGAACGGCTGGGAGTGTCAGGTGCCTGACGTCGTCATGCCGAAGCTGTCGGACTCGATGGAGGAAGCGACGATCCTCCGGTGGATCCGATCTGCGGGCGAGACCGTGTCACCGGGCGATGAGCTCGTCGAAATCGAGACCGACAAAGCGGTTGTCATCTACGAGGCTGACGACGCCGGCGTCCTGGAGATCGTGTGCGACGCGGGTGAGACGGTGAGCCTGGGTGCGATCATCGCCCGCCTCGTTGACGGCAACGTCGCTGAGACTGCGGTCGCGGGCCGAGGTCGGCGCGTCGAGGCGTCGCCGGTCGCGCGTCGAGTCGCCGACGAGGTCGGAGTTGACCTGTCCACGATCCACGGTACCGGGTTCGGCGGTCGCGTCACCAAGCTCGATGTGCTGGCGGCGTCCGCCCAGGCCCCGGGCGGTCTCGCGCCCGTCAGGTCGCCTGTCACCGCCGCACCGGCTGCCGCGCCACGCACCGAGGATCTCACCCGCATCCAGTCCGTGATCGCTCAGCGCATGTCCGAGGCGCAGCGAACCATCCCCGACTTCCAGGTGACGATGGAGGTCGACATGCGGGCCGCCATGGACCTCCGGGCCCGGCTGCGTTCCCTTGGCAGGCCGCAGCCGCTGTCGCCTAACGACTTCGTGGTCAAGGCGTGCGCGCTGGCGCTGGGCGAGCATCCGCGACTGAACGCCACCTTCGCGGATGGGAAGCTTGAGTGGCACGACGAGATCAACGTCGGGGTTGCGGTGGCCGCCGACGGCGCACTCGTCGTGCCGGTCATCCATGATGCCGACCAGCTTGATCTCCTGGCCGTTGCCGTCGAGTCACATCGGCTCGCCGCGCGAGTTCGGGATAGCACCGTAACGCCGGCCGAGCTCGAGGGGGGCACGTTCACGGTCTCCAACCTGGGGATGTACGGGGTTCGTGAGTTCACTGCGGTCATCAACCCACCCCAGGCAGCGATCCTGGCGGTTGGCGAGATCGCGCAACGTCCCGTGGTCCGTGACGGTGAGCTGGCCGTCGCGACAATGATGACTCTCACCCTCTCCAGCGATCACCGAATTGTCTACGGCGCCGCTGCTGCCGCCTTCCTCGCCCGAGTGCGCGCGCTGCTGCAGGAGCCACTGTCACTCTTGATCAGCGCATGATGCCGGACGCGACGGACCTCGCGACGATCAACGATGCGCTGGATCGGCTGGAGGCCGGTCTGACCGACCCGGGATGGATCGGCCGGCTCGATCCGACGTTGGTCCAGCGTCTGAATGCGATCGCCGTTCGCACCTACGCAGGTCAGGGAACGACGGTGGGGGCCCCCTCGGCGTTCGGAGTCGCGGGCACCCCTGAGACGCCGACCGCCAGCGACGTCTGCTTCGCCGTGACGCAGATGCTCGAGGCGGTATCAGTTGAGGTGTTCGAGCTGGCGATGTGGAAGTCGTGGTCCTCGATCGAGACCGCGACGCCGGACTCGCCGGGGGCCGATGGGCCGGGTTGACGGGACGCGAGCCGAGTCGGCCGCGGCGGGTGAGATGTCGCGCCGCTCAGATCCCGGGGCAGCCATCGCCGCGATCGCCGCCGGGAGGACAGCTCTGCTGGTGCAGGGCGATACCGGCTATCTCATCACCGCTGCCGATGCCGCCACGCCGTCCGGAGTGGCGTTCTACCTGCGCCACACCTCCGGCGTACTGGCAGTGGCGATCACCGGCGACCGCGCGGACGCACTTGACCTGCCCGCGCTGACGCCGACCGACCTCGGTTCTGATGCGGCGTCGCCCACGGTGCCCGTGGACGTGCTGACCCGCCGCGATCGCGGGTCCTCGGCCGGAGATCGGGCAGCGACGATCACCGCGCTGGCTCGACCCGACACCACGCCAGGCGAGTTCGTTCGCCCCGGCCACGTTCACCCGCTGCGAACCCGAGGAGCTCGCATCCTGCAGCGATCTGACCCGGCCGAGGCGGCGCTTGACATGGCGCGCCTCGGCGGCCGGGCGCCGGCCGGGTTGTTGGCTCCGGTCCTACGCGACGATGGCGAACTGGCTCGCGACCGCGATCTCGCGGGGTTCGTGGACGAGGCGATCGAGAAGCGGCT
>CAJCHX010000409.1 GCA_903970215.1 Acidobacteriaceae bacterium | reverse complement strand
GCAGTGGCTCGCCTTCATATGACCACGTCTGCTCGTGCGCGATGATGACCGGGACCCGGCACGCGGTGCCGATCGTCGTGCCCCAGAGGTTGGAGCCGAACATGTGGGCGTGCAGGACGTCGAAACGTCGCCGCGTCAGCGTGCGCGCCAGACCCCCCAATCGCCACACGTCCGTCTTGGAGCGCCGCCCGAGGTGGACGTGATGGACCCCTCGGTCCCGCAGTCGGGCGGTCACGTCGGGTTCGAATCCGCGCGTCGAGCACAGCCAGAGCTCAAAGCGTTCCGGTGGTAGGGCTTCGATCAGGCCCATCGCGAAGCGCTCGGCACCGCCGGCGTCCTGCGCATGGTCGATGAGATGCAGAACGCGGAGACGAACTGCCGCGCTCATCGGGCGATCAGACCCAAGACCGTGGGCGGGGCCTGCGACACCGTGTCCCGGTGTGCCGCGGTGGACTCCTGGGCACGGGCGAGCTTGAGCAGAATGGGGCCGATCGCAAGGGTGATCCAGAGCTGCTTGTCGACGAGTTCGGAGGCGAAGAAGTCGGCAGTCAAGAACGCGACGAGAGCGAGGATCCAGCATCGCGCCGCCAGTTCAAGAGCCGGGTCTCCGAGTCGCTCGAAGATGTGGGCGGCCTTAAGCCCGATCCGAATCGCGACGGTGAAGATGCCCAGCAGCAGAATCAGTCCAAGGGGACCGAGCGTGACAAGCTGCTCCAGATAGATGTTGTGGACGACCTTCGGGTCATAGACGAAGTCGTTCGCGGACACGATCAGCCCTGGCTGCTCGAGATAGTCGTGTGACACGACCTCGAAGTTGCCGGCGCCCACGCCGAGAAGCGGATGGGCGTCCCAGGCACGCAGCGCGACCATCCAGATGTCGTTGCGTCCGCTGCTCTGATCGCTGGTCACGCGGTGGGCCCGCGAACCCGCGAACCCGAAGAAGTACACCGCGAGCGCGGCGACGATCACCACCAATGACCACGTCGCTCGCTTACGCCATCGCCCGCCGAGCACCGTCGCGAGGACGAGTACGACTCCAAACGCGATCAGGCCCGAGCGCGACAGGGTTGCTACCAGCCCGATCAGCGCGAGCAGCACCACCACAACGATGAGTGTCTTCAGACGCGGAGATCTGCGTGCGATGAGCCAGATCCCGGCGGAGAACGCAAGGCACGCGACGAGCACGGTTGCCGACTGGTTGGCCTCTCCCAGCGAGCCGGTCAGCCGACCGGACTGGTGGGCGAGCCCGGCTGCGGGATGAACAAACCCATACAACACCGAGAAGCCGGCACCGACCATGAAACCGACAATGATCTTGACCATGTCACGGCGAGTCTCCACGGCGGAATAGGCGATCGGGATCAGCAGTGCATCAAGTGTGTATCGGTAGGCCTGGGAGATGGCTGCGCCCCCGCTGGTCGACCAGGCTGCGCTCGCGGCGTTCAGGACGAGGTACACGGTCAGCCAGATGGCCAGTGACTGATTCTCCGCCGTGATCGTCGTCGCCCGGGCCCGGGAGGCGGTTGCCCGGTTAGCTACCCAGGCGGCCAACAGGACCAGGCCGGCCACCTTGTCGAGGCTGGCTGCGCTGCCGCTGGTCAGCGTCTCCAGAAAGGTCATCGCGGTGAAGATCGCGAAACCCAGAACGAGGTCCGTGAACGCAATGACGCAGAAGATGATCGCGAGAACTCCCGCGACCGCGTAGAGAGGCTTGACTCCGGCGAGCAGACCGAATGGCAGCGAGAGCGCCACGGCCCCGAGGGCGACGAGACCGGTGATCCCAAGCCGATCGCCGGTGCGCCTGCTGCGCTCTGCGGCGACGCCCAATACGAGCGTGTCGCCCCTCACGAACGCCGGGACGGAATTCGGCCGATCTGCAGCGGGGGCACCTGGCCGTTCGCCGCGCCGGTGCTCGACATTCCGGGCTCGCGCTCGGAGGAGTATCCGTAGGTGAGATCCTGCTCCTGGTGGACATCGATGAGAATGAATCCGGCGCGGGCAGAGCCCTGGCTCTCGAGCAGCTCGACGGCCTCGGCGACCTTGGAGAGCTTGGAGTGGCCGATCCGGACCGCGAGCACCACTCGGTCTGCGCTTTGCGCGAATGCCAGCGCATCGACGACCGCAGTGATCGGAGGAGAGTCGATGATCACGATGTCGGCGAGCTGCTTCGCCCGCTTGACCAGTTCTGCCGCCGTGTGGGCCGAGAGGCGTCCCGCGTCTTCGTGGCTGTCTCCGCGCGCGGCGAGCATCCGGAACCGGGCGGGGCCGATGTCGACGGGTTGAAGGGCGTCGGCAAGGTCCACCCGCCCGCGCAGCACTGTCTCGGTCGACGTGAACTTCGTCATCCCGAGCGCGTGACCGATCGTCGGCCGTCGCAGGTCGCCTTCGATCAGAATGACATCGTCCCCGCCCTGGGCAAGCACGGCGGCGAGGTTCAGCGCGCTGGTGGTCTTGCCTTCGGCGGGAGCGCTGCCGGTCAACAGGTAGGCAGCGGGCTCGTCGGAG
>CAJCHX010000408.1 GCA_903970215.1 Acidobacteriaceae bacterium | reverse complement strand
CGCTTCATCTACGACCGTACGCCGAATGGGGATGCCGTTGGAGCGCGAACCGCCAATTTGTATGCATGAACGCGCATGTGTGGGCGCTGGTAACTCCGGTGATGCCGAGCCTGAACATGCAGGCGAAGGCGGGCACGGTTCGCGGGTGCCTCCGCGGATCGACGACCCGTCTGGTGTTGAGAGCGGCGAGCGGGGCCGACTTATGTGTCGGTTTCCGCCCGTCCTGCCGGTGTTTGCGGATCGTTCCGCAAACATTCCGCAGAATACAAATCAGGCCGGGTCCGAAGACCCGGCCTGACCTGCTGTTTTGTATGGTGCGCGATACTGGGATTGAACCAGTGACCTCTTCCGTGTCAGGGAAGCGCTCTCCCACTGAGCTAATCGCGCCCGCCATTGTGGGCGTCACTCAACCTCTCCGACGAGAGTGGCTGAGAGCGTATTGGAGGCGGCGACGGGAATCGAACCCGTGTGCACGGCTTTGCAGGCCGTTGCCTCACCACTCGGCCACACCGCCACGGTAAGCCCACTCCGAGCGGATGACGGGATTCGAACCCGCGACCCTCACCTTGGCAAGGTGATGCGCTACCAACTGCGCTACATCCGCATTTCGCTGTCCGATCGGGGCCTCTCGGCGCCTTCCCGGTGCGAGAGAGAACAGTACGTGAACATCTCGGCCGTTGACAAATCGCCTGGTCAGGCTGAGTTTACCGGCGGCGCCGGGACGCTCGCCGACGTTCCTCGGCGTGCTTGCGGCCTGCCGAGAAACCGTACAAAACGGATTCGGTGCAGGTGGTGCCCCGGATTTCTGGTCCGCTGGTCCATCGTGCTAGTGTTCTCGCTCGTCCGGAGATCCGATCCGGATCTTTGAACGGTCCTATGGCTCAGTGGAAGAGCGTCCCCTTCACACGGGGAAGGTCGCTGGTTCGATCCCAGCTAGGACCACTCGAGAGCCCGCAGTTAGCTGCGGGCTGCTCTACACCGAGGAAGTGGCGCACGAGCTGCGCACCGCCCGGATCCTTCTGACCTGCAGGTGTGGGCAGTCTGTTCGAGCGTGGCTTCCAGTTCTCACGTGATCACCCACCGGTTCGTGGCGAGATCTCGACGCGGCCGTCCACGTGTGTGGACAGGTCCGTCCCAGAGTGACGCACGTGGTCGAGGGAAGCATCGGCGTCGTCAGCGTCGTCGGCCACGACCAGCGCATCCGGGGACAGGCGACCTTCCAGGAGGCGGAGTACCGGGAGGCAGGGCTGTGTGGCGCCGTCCAGGAACACCAGATCCACAGTCGCGGACCTGGCTCGCCGGCGGACGCACCTGGAGATCGGCGCCGGCATGCCGGCGCGGCTTGAGATCGCCTCGGACACCGTCGGTTCCGATCCGATGGCGGTCGTTCTCCGGGCTGGTCACCCGCTCGCGGAGGAGGAGCTGACCATGCAACGGTTCGCCGCGGCGAGCCATGTCACCATCTCTCGGCGCGGTCGGCTGCGTGGTCCCGTCGACGAGGAACTCGCCCGGCACGGACTGCATCGGCGCGTGATCGTCGCGCTCCCCACCGGTTTTGTCGCGCTCGACCTGGTGGCGGCCAGCGATGTCGTCACCCTGATCGAACCGAGGCGCCGGAACACTGACGCGCTGGACAAACCCGTCGCGCGTACCGGGCGGTTCGGTGCGAGCGCTCCTCGTGTGTGCCCGCGCACAGGCCGCTAGGTTCGCGCCGGGCGTCGTCTCGGCCATGTACCGTGGCCCGGGAGTTCGAGGAGTCGCATGCAGGAACGGATGATCGCGGGATACCACGTGATCCGCCGCCTCGGAGTGGGTGGCATGGGTGAGGTGTACCTGGTCCAGCACCCACGCCTGCCCCGGCGTGATGCCCTGAAGCTGCTGGACGTGAGGGTGAGTCGTAACGACGACTTCGCCGCGCGGTTCCAGCGCGAGGCCGACCTGTTGGCGCCGCTGTCACATCAGAACATCGTCCATCTGTACGACCGGGGACTGTTCGAGGGCCGCCTGTGGCTCACGATGGAGTACGTGGACGGTGAGGACGCCGCCCACCTGCTCCGAGCGAACGGACCGATGCCGCTACCTCTCGCGACGGACATCATCGCGGGTGCGGGTGCAGGGCTCGACTATGCCTACCAGCGTCACGGCATCACGCACCGCGATGTGAAACCGGCGAATGTGCTGGTGGAATTCCACGACCGCCGCCTGGCCGCAGTCAAACTCGCGGACTTCGGCATCGCGAAAGCGGCGGGGGAGGCAACCTCGCTGACGTCTACCGGCGTGACCATCGGCACCATCGCCTACATGTCGCCCGAGGCGATCGAAGGTCGCCCTCTCGACAACCGTGCAGACGTGTACTCACTCGGCTGTGCCGCGTTCGAACTGCTCACCGGGACCGTGCCGTTCACGGACGACACGATGACCGCGCTCATCTCCGCGCAGCTGACCCGCCCCGCCCCGGGGATCACTGAGCGCGCGCCCCACCTGCCTCGTTACCTCGACGCGGTGTTCGCGCGGGTCTTGGCGAAGGCGGCCGATGATCGCTTTCCCACCTGCGCCGAGTTCATTGCGGCGATGCGCGGGGTCGGCTCGGCAGTGCCCGCTGTGCCGACGCAAGCCATGCCTGGTCCTCCGACGCAGGCCATGCCCGGTCCGCCGACGCAGGTGGGTAGACCGCCCACGCAGGCCGCTCCGCGACCGCCGACCCGGCTCGGGCCACCTCCGTCCGCGGGAGTGTCCACGACGGGTCGATCGACCCAAGCGATGCCGCCGCCGACGGGCGCCGCGTCGCGTCCCCGGCCGACCGGTGTCGCGCCCGGTGCGGGGGCACAGCCTCGTCCACGACCAGCAGCCACCAAGCACGCCCCGCCCATCTCGGATGGGCCCGCTTCGCACCGGGCGGCGATGGCGTCGGGTGCGCGGCCGTCCACGCCTCCCGTGCGGTCTCGCCGGCGACGGCGTACCTTCCTGGTGGCCGCGCTTGCGACGTTCGCCGTGCTGGCTCTCGTCGTCGCGGCCACGGTGGCGCGCGGCTCGGGCTTCGGGCTGGGCGGGGGCGGCTCGGTCGTACAGGCGGACTCGGTGACGCTCGTCGACTTCAGCCCCAGCCCGGATTCGAGCCGGCGAATCGACAACGTGCTGACGGGGGACTCACCGCCCTGGCATACGGCTACGTACGTGTCTGGCCCCGATTTCGGCCATCTGAAGGCCGGGATCGGGTTGCTGTTCACACTCGACCGTGCGGTGACGCTGACGGGTGGCGACATCAGGTCACCGAGTGCGGGGTCGACCGTCGAGGTGCGGACGGCATCGTCGTCTGACCTGTCGTCGCTCGACGGCACCAATGTGGTGTGGTCGGGCACCCTGGTCGACGGACGCACTGAATTCACCGCGCAGAACGCTGCGCAGACGCGGTATGTGCTGGTGTGGATCACCGGACTAGCGGGGTCTGGGCGGGACTGGTCGACGACGATCGCGAGAGTCGTGATCCGCGGGCGCTGACGTCGGCTGCTGCGCCAAGCGCGCTACAACCCGTCGCCAGGCTCGTAGGGTTACGTTGTTCTCCGTGAACCAGCCGCATTCTCCGCAACAGCCCCCGGGCGGCGGGCCTCAGTACCCCCACCCCCAGTACCCCCACCCTCAGTACCCCCACGCCCAGTATCCGAATTATCCCCAGAACCCACTGGGTGGCGCGCCCCAGCAGCAGTATCCGTACCCACAGCAGGGATATCCCCAGCAGCCGTATCCGCAGCAGCCGCAGCAGAGCCTGCCCGGACCCGTATTCCAGGCCCGCTTCCG